>WGDQ01000186.1 GCA_015493185.1 Planctomycetaceae bacterium | reverse complement strand
CTATTCGAAATGCGTCATGCCGAGCAACTCCGTTTGCAACGATGTTGGCTTACAATCCGCAATGCTTCCGATCAGCTCGTGTCGTACCATCCCGATGTCTCTTTTGTCGAAACAAGCGGCTTGGCTGCGGCCAACGGCATGCCGTCGGCGGGCAGATCGCCGGATGAGGCGGCACAAAGCGAAATCGTAATGGAGCAGTGCGTTGTGCGGGGTGAAGCCACAGTGCTGCGGTGCCGCCATCCTGTGCCTTTGCGGTTTTCGTGGAACAACGGCTTGCTTGCAACGCCCGAGCGAATGATTGTGTCGGACAGCAGCCCCATTGCCAACACGGAACAGCCGGCCCAGCTCGATCTCATGCTGCGCCACGTAACGCTTGCTGCGCGTCATGGGGTGGCCCTGTTCAGCAATAGCCGCGATGCGCCTTACGTGACGCATGCCAAAGTGCAGATAACCGACAGCATTCTGCAACCCGACGACACGGCGCCACTGTTCGAACACGTCGGCGTTTCCAGCGTGGAAGACTTTCGCCGGGCACTCAGTTGGCAAATCGATCATGTTTACGCATTGGATGGTCGGCCAACTTTTTGGAAGATTCGCGGCCTTACCAGCCAAGGATTGCCCGAGGTAGAGACGTTCCCATCTTGGAAGACGTTTTTGCGAGGCGAACTGGTCGGATTACCGCGATTTGGTTCGGTCGTGTGGAAAAAACTGCCTTCGCCCGATATGGCTTTCCACGAACATTCGCCAGACGACTATGTGCTGGACGAAACGTCGAGCGATCGGCATACGGCATATCGCGGCGCCAGCGATGGCCGCGACGCGGGCTTCGATGCTACATTGCTGCCCACCACCCCATCGAGCATCGAATTGACCACCCGAGATGAGCCCCGTTCCCCCAGGAATCCTTCAGAACAGCACGGAACCTTCAGCGGCAATGGCTCGCCTGCAACGGAATAGGCGCAGGCTATTGTTACTGTCGCATCATGAGCTCGTGCCTCGTCTGTCCGACGACGTTTGGCGAGTGCCATCAGCCAAGGGAACTATGCTTGTCGCTGGCTGTGATGTGTGGCTCCCGCACTGCCCGCGACAGCCAGCGTCGGGCAGCAGAAGCGATGCGGCAGATTGTCGCAGGCGTTTCGCACAAAGCTTTCAAGTTCTTCACCGGCAATGTGTTAGGAATAGCTCGGCGTTGCTGCCGAACCGGCCGATGGGGGCCCGATTTGACAGGCCCCAAGGGCTTGGCTTTACTAGAACGGAAAATCGAGCACGCCTTCAGAAACATCCCTCCCCAGGGCCTATTGGCGGGCCATACTTTCAATAACTATTGCTATTGCGTCTCGGACGAAGCCCTCAGCCAATCGCCAGACTCGCTTGCAAACAGGCCTGAGTGCGAGCAATGGCTTTCGCGCCGCCGTACTTCAAGCGAGCCTCAAGGGGGCTTTGCCGGTCTTGTCGATGTGCATCGTTTGCGACGCCCCTAGGACGGGAACGTTTTGCAGCAAGACCACGCGTTCTTGGAAATCGAAATTCGTCAACAATGAGCAACTATTTTTTCACCTGGACGCAGAGGAGAATCTATTGATGCGACGTCCTGTTTTTTTTGTGCTGTCGGCCGGACTGGTTTGCGGTGTACTGCTGAGTGGAAAGCTGCCTACGGCGAATGCGATCCCACCGTTCAAGAAGCAGTTCGACGCGCTCTATGTGAAGAAGGATAGCAGCGATCCGGCCGATCAGGCGTTCGCGCAGGCGGTGAAAAAGGCCAAGTGTAACGTCTGCCATATTCCGAAAAAGAAAAAGCACTTTCACAATGCGTATGGCGACGAGCTGGCCAAACTGCTCGACAAAAAGAAGGACGCCAAGAATCCTGAGAAGATCAAAGAGGCCCTGAAAAAAGTCGGTGCGATGAAGATCGACCCGAACGATCCGAATTCTCCGACGTGGGATGAACTTTTCAAGCAGGGCAAGCTCCCTGGCGATTTGTCGAAATAGTCGTGTTGCAACGCGGGCCTGCGTTGTTGAATCGACGCATTGCGGGGTGATATCGGCATCCTATCTTGTTCACGGGAGGAAAATGCACCTTCCGCAGTGAACTAGCACGCAAAAGGCCATGGGCCCATTGAGGCTCATGGCTTTTTTTCGTATTGGGATCACCAACAGATCGAGTTTGAGCAGAACGCTCCGCGCCATCTCGCGGCTTTTCTTCTTTCGATGCCTCCCTCATACCCTCCGCTTACTTGCGTCGCTGAAAACTATCACACCGTTCTCGCAAACTGAAAGGCACGTAATCGTGGGTATCGAAGCAGCACGACGAGGGCGATGCATGGGCCAAATTGCCAGGCTTTCCGGAATCGGTCTTCGCCTGCGAACGACTCAGTCGACCGCGATCTCGATGGTTGTGCGAAACGACTCGTCGGGCTCCAAGACTCGCAATCCCGCCTCGACTCCTTGAGACTGCAAGCGGAAAGGATCAGGCACGCACGTATAGGGCTCAACACATATCGCCTCGCGATGCGGCGGTGTATAGACGACGGCCACTGGAAACTGATCGTCGAATCGCATGCGCAGGCGGTGGTTGGTATCGGCATCTTCGATCAGCATTGTGCAGTGCCCTTGGTCGAACGACAGGTCAGCAAGCACATCATCTAAATCGATCTCCGGAAACGGCCGCCGACGTGTCAGATCGCGGTGCTGGTCGATCGCCTGCTTCCTGCCAGTCGGCAAAAGTTGGTCGAGCTCCCAGTAGCTGCGTGCCGGCAATGTGACGCGAATGGCCTCGGGCCTCGATTGCGGCACAAAGGGCACGCGAAAATACGGATGGATACCAAAACCGAAGGGCATCGGCGACGTGTCGGGATTCTCAATCAATACATTGAGCAATAGCGTATTGCCCCGAAGCTCGTAGGCAACCGTGATGCGATAATCCGAAGGCCACAGATCCAACAACGCCGGATCGTCCAACGATGCCTGAAAACGCCCTACCAAACGGCTGCCCTGGCGTTCGATGATGTGCCACGATCGGTCGAGTACAAAGCCATGAATCGCATTGCCTCGCCCGTCCGCAGCTTGCAATCGAAACTTGCGGCCGCCGTATTCAAAACAAGCACCGCCAATACGACCAGGAAACGGGAATAAAAGCGGAATGCCGCTGCCCGAAGGACGTTCTGCACCGGATTCGAACCCTTCAGTGGCCCATAGAACGTTGTAGCGGTGACCATGAACCACAGGCTCAAAACGGTAACAATTGAAACCTCGGCCAACGAGAATGCTGGCGCGCGAGCCGGTCTTGTCATCCGTGAGCACAACGGTTTCGATAGCCATGTGGCGCACTTTCTAAAGCCGCTGTTTGGTTCGGGAAATAAGCGACGTTCACAAGGACGAAGACGGCAAGTCACACCGTGCGGCAACTCGTAGCTTCAAACTTTTTGAATCCGGTGAATCGGTCGCTGTGGCAGGCACCTTTTGTACGGGCAACTGCGATCTGCTGCGATGCCGAGCGGCTGTCATGAGAAACATGACCAAAAAAGTGAAAAGCAAACAGCGTCGGATCTGCTGTGGCCCCAATTCCCCCCATGCGACGGCTGCCAACTGATGCATTAACGCGATCGCCCCCAATATGCCCCCGGCGAACACGACAGCGGTTATTGTGTCGCCGCCTAAGAGCTGGTCGCGGACGAGTCTTGGTACCTGCATGATCAGATAACCACCCAATAGAACCTGCAACATCGCCGCAATCAAGCCGACGCGTGCGCCCCATACGCCGAGCCAGTGGACGAGTTTTTGCCCCCCCGCTTCTTGGACCAACTGCTGCATTGTTGTCAAACGACGTAATACGTACACAACCGTTACAATTACGGCTGCCGCCAAGTGATGGGACAAACGGGCCAGCGTTTCGGGCAAGAGCATGACGCGCACGACGTTCACGTAGCCGGCCTCGGTTTGCGGCAAGTCGGCCACCGAACCTGCCACCGAAATAGCCACGAAGAGCATCGGGAAATGGTACAAGAGGTTGGTAGCCGCTGCGAAGGCGACCAAAGAGTGTATCCAGCCTGGCAACCGCTTCCACGACCATGTGACACGGTAGGCAAGCATGCACGCCACGGAAAACACCAGTTCAGCAACACCGAACCAAAGGCGGCGTGGCGGCATACGGCGCAGCCCATCCATAAAGCGGTCGTCGCCTGCAACAGTGAGCAGCAGCGCAGCGGCCAAACCAAGCAGCACGCCGGTGAGCAGCATCATAATCGAAGCGATGGCCAATCGGCGACCAAGCAGTCCAGCCGCCGCGATGCCAGTACCTCGCTCGTACCAATAGAGTGCGACGCACACCAGCGGCAATACGGCCGCTATGTCCACCGCCATCAGGTGAAGCGTGAACACCAAAAGCTCCAGCACAGAAATCAAGGCAGCTCCTAACGGGTGTGTGCGCTCGCCGGTAAAACCAACGTCAACCCTTGATGTTTGGTTCGGTCCGCGACATGCTACGGGTGCGTCATTGAGCGGGCATTATAGCGGGGCGTCAAGGGCATCGCCTGATGAATCAGGAAGCCGAGGTGTGAATTGACACGACTTGGTTGACGCCGTTACGATTTGTTGCAATTCAAGCGGCCAGTTAG
>WGDQ01000185.1 GCA_015493185.1 Planctomycetaceae bacterium | reverse complement strand
ATTGAGCTACGCCCCTAAAGACCCTATCCGTCCGTTGAAAAACCCGTTCGACGACCAGCAGACAGAGCCGGGCCGTTTTGCATTGCCCAAAGCCTGGCACACTCTTTTCCCTCTCTTTGAAAAGGCACGCCTGCCACAGGGCCACACAACCCGACCCGCTTCACTCCTTCACTCTGGCCACCAAGGCAGCTTCCCAACAGACCGCTATCTTCACCAACAACCGACTCCGGGCAACTTCCGCCCGAGCCACAGACCCCACAACAGAGCCTGGCGACTCACAACCACCGACTGGCCTTGTGCGGCCCCCGTGCGACAAGTCATACGACATATCCCACGGAGACAACGAGCAAGGCCATTCAGCAACGGTCGAGAAGGCCCGAAGAAAACCCAACGAGCTACTCGACGATTTTGGTCACCACGCCGGAACCAACCGTCTTGCCACCCTCGCGAATCGCGAAGCGAACGCCTTCGTCCATAGCAATCGGCTGGATCAACTCGACCGAAATCTGCGCGTTGTCGCCCGGCATGCACATTTCGGCATCGCCCATCAGGTTCGCCGTGCCCGTTACGTCCGTCGTACGGAAGTAGAACTGCGGACGATAGCCGCTGAAAAACGGCGTATGCCGTCCACCCTCTTCCTTCGACAGCACGTAAACCTCGGCCTCGAACTTGCGGTGCGGGGTGATCGAGCCCGGCTTGGCCAATACCTGGCCGCGCTCGATTTCGTCGCGCTTGATGCCACGCAGCAGGCAACCCACATTGTCGCCGGCAACGCCTTCTTCCAGCGTTTTGTTGAACATTTCGACGCCGGTGACGGTCGTCTTGCGAGGCTCTTCGGCCAGGCCCACGATTTCGACTTCTTCACCGACCTTGATCACGCCACGCTCAATACGCCCGGTGGCCACCGTGCCGCGACCTTCGATCGAGAACACGTCTTCGATCGCCATGAGGAAGGGCTTATCCACCTCGCGCTGCGGCTCAGGAATGTACTCGTCGATCGTGTTGAGCAGCTCGGTGATGCAGGCCGACGCCTCGGGATCTGCCGGATTCTCGTAGGCCGCCTTGGCCGAGCCGCGAACAATCGGAATCTCGTCGCCCGGGAAACCGTAGTGCGAGAGCAGCTCGCGCAGCTCCAGTTCCACCAACTCGAGCAATTCTTCGTCGTCGACCAGATCGACCTTGTTCAAAAACACGACCAGATTCGGCACACCCACCTGGCGAGCCAAAAGAATGTGTTCACGGGTCTGCGGCATCGGACCATCAGCGGCCGACACAACAAGAATGCCGCCGTCCATCTGGGCCGCACCGGTGATCATATTCTTAATGAAGTCGGCGTGCCCCGGACAGTCGATATGGGCATAGTGACGTTTTTCACTTTCGTACTCGACGTGCGCCACAGCGATCGTCACCGTTTTGCTTTCGTCGCGCACCGTACCGCCCTTGGCGATGTCGGCGTACGATTTGAAATTCGCCAGACCCTTCTGCGACTGAACCGCCAAAATGGCGCCGGTCAGGGTCGTCTTGCCGTGATCGATGTGGCCGATGGTCCCGACATTGACATGGGGTTTGGTTCGTTCAAAGGTTTCCTTGGCCATTCTGACTCCCTAGTTCTCTCTCTTCTGATAAAGTGCGTCGCAAAATTTTCCCACGACGAACAAAAGAGCTGCTGATGGGACTCGAACCCAAGACCTCGTCCTTACCAAGGACGCGCTCTACCAACTGAGCTACAGCAGCCAGTGCTCTTTCGTAGCGCCAACGAGGCCAGACGCGTTCTCCTGAAGAAAAACGGAAGAAGAACCGCGCCACCCAAGAAGGCCAGGCCAAGCACTCCACCGCACTCAGCCCGAAAAGACCCGGCCGGCAAGACCGGCGCCTGCCGCCGATCCACCCAACCGAGCGTGCCACGGCTTCACTTCATTGCGGCACCGCGCTGGGCCCAACAGATCTGCGGGAAAGTCGCAAAGAGCCGCTGTCGTCTCGCACTCCCTCGTTCGCTATACCACTTTCTCCCGTCAAGGAGACAACAAACTGAAACAATAAAAGCCCCAACTTCAACCGGTCGCTGTGCGCCCACAGAAAAACCGAAAACCTTCATCGCACGACCAACCACCAGGGCACTACACCATGTAGTCAACACACCCCACTCATGGCCGCTTGTGCGTCACGCTCCAACAACAAGCCCGACACCTCTACGAACACACCAACCGCTACGGCGTACGCCCGATGGTTTGCCGAGAACACCAACGACCCAACCCATCCTCCCGCAAAACTCGAAAAGCGGGTGAAGGGAATCGAACCCTCGTCGTTAGCTTGGAAGGCTACTGCTCTACCATTGAGCTACACCCGCATCGTCGATCCCGGGCGAAAGCCCTTTGCAACTATGGTTTTAGAGTTTTAAGGCTCGCAAGACAACCACATCTACCAAACAGCCGCCGCACGAACAACCACACACCCCTCGACGATCCCCAGGGAAACCAAGCCTACGCAACGCAACCAACTTAAATTAAAAGTCTTACGCCCAACACCCTCCCGGCGAATCGCAGCAAACCGACATCACCCGAAAACACCAACAAACAAGCCGAAAGAAAAAAGAAAGAGGACACGCAGAGCCAAGCCGACACGCCCCACCAGGCCAAACAACGGGGACTCAACACAAA
>WGDQ01000184.1 GCA_015493185.1 Planctomycetaceae bacterium | reverse complement strand
TGGCCCGGTAGCTTGGTTCGAGCATGCCACGTTTTTCGCCCGTATTTCGAAGGCCTCAATGTTCCGTGAAGGGACGATTCGGCTGGCCGGAACCGCGGACAGGGCAACGTCCCACGCCTCGGGCGACAACCGAGAACTCGGCACCTGACTCAGAGGCAAAGTGGGCAAATCGCTCGAAGCACGCGAACCGGGCGGCCATAAACTGCCCTCTTATTTTGTCAGCGACGCAGACAACGATCGTACGCTGGTCTCTATGGCGCGGCACCGATTCGATGCCCCACGCAAGAGGGGAAATTCCTGGTCGCAATGGTCCCATTTGCCCGGAAAATGGCCGCCACGTTTTCCTCAAAAATTGCTTCTCCGGCGCGGTTTTAAGTATCATGGTGCGTGGGAATCGTTAGCTAACTACCAAGCGCAACCGGAAACTTTTGCCCATCCGTTGGTTTATTGTTCGCAAATGGCGCAATGCGGCGCGGCGATGGTATGCGCTGCGGGGCGTCGCCGTTGGGGGAAGTGAAAAAACTGCGCCGGCCGTTGTTTCGCAAGCAAGCACTCGCTTGGTTCGTCTAGCCTTGACGGAACGATGAGCTGTGGGACCGGCCGAGAGTAGCCGCTCCCACCACTTCAAGCCTAGTGGACATCAGCCCCAACGCTGCAAATCCGTTTCGATCGACGAACCAAACGGGCACATGCGGAGAACGATGTTATTTCGCGGTTGTTGCGGGTTACGTAGTTCTTCTTTTCCTCGAAGTACGCCCCCACGATCCCGCTTTTACCAGTTTCTTTCACTCTCCGATCGAATGGTAAGACACATTTCACTGCGCCATATCGCTGCCGAGGGTCTGGCCAGCAGAACAAGGGTTGTCGATCAATGAAAGTTTGCCGGGCGGTTTCCGGGGTCGTTGGTGTTTTCACCGTATGGCTGTTGTTGCTACAGACACGCGAAACGCATGCGGCACCGGTCTATTTTCTTGTAGCGGAGCATCCCGGATCGCAGGTCTATTACGACTCGTATGTGCTACCAATCGAAGATCCGGCGGCCATTGCCCATGCCCGGCAGTTGATCAGTCAGGGCCCTTCGGCCGGCGCACCGATCGTTACTGCTCGCATCGCCCCTGGTTCGGACGGCATCAACCGCAATTACCTGGCGCCAGGCTTTCCGCTGTGGTCGTGGCACGTGACCGAATTCGTCGGCTTCTCCGACATTACCATTGAGCTTTGCGACGGCTGGCCCGGCTTTTTAGAAAGCGATGTGGACGGCTGGATTCAGAATACCGGCGGAACGATCTGTTTCTGGAGCTATACGGTCGTTGGCGAATTAGCCTTGGTTCCAGAGCCCTCGACGCGGCTTTTGCTTGGCCTTGGTACATTGTTGGCATGGGGAATTTTTGTGCGGCCGGAGTGGCGACGACGGCGATTGTGACCCCTCGCAGTTGATACTACGGATCGGCCTGTTTCTAGGTTCCTCGCCTCGATATTCTTTTCTTTCACGTTCTGCCCGACGATCAAAAGGACGCTGCGCTCCGGGGGAGCGGCCGACCGAGCGACGATCTGCGGAAGATCGGCGGTTCGCCCTTTCCCGCTGTGTCTTGGGTGGGCTTCCGCCGCGTTTCAAGGAACCCGAAAGTGAGCGTGGCCACTTTCCTGGCATTTGCCACTCGTTTGGCCGGTCTTCTGATCGGTGTCGTTGTACTTACACGGCTGCTGCGAATGCGGCTGGGCGTCTGGCTTGCGACGCTGCTGGTGCTGGCCTTCGCGCCCGTGGTTGCGGAAGAAGCCGCAGTGATTGCCCGTTATATCGGCAGCCGCGTCGACTCGGCCGACGGCTTGTTTGGGCTATCGTACAGCACGTGGAACTGGATTTACGGGGCAAGCATTCTGATGGGGGTAATCGTACTCGATCGTGCGCTGGCCCGAGCCTGGCACACCGGTCGACAACTTCGCGACTCTGAAGAACGCTTACGATCGATCATCACCGCGGCTCCCGATTTGATACTGATTGTCGACGCCGACGGCACGATTTGTTTCGCGAGTCGGGAAATTGGTGGAATACCGGCATCCGAAATCGCCGGGCTGAATGTGTTTCATTTTGTTGCCCCTTCGTATCATGCCGTTTCTCGCGAGGCGATGGCCAAAGTGCTCGAATCGGGCGAAATCGTAGAGCTCGAGGTGCAAGGCGACCGAATCGACGGTTCGATGGGATGGTTCTCCGTTCGGATGGGACCAATCCGCCACGAAGACGGCACCGTGAGAATCACATCGATTTCGACTGACATCACCGAACGCAAACATGCCGAAGAGGCACTGCGCCGCAACGAACGGTTGGCCTCGATGGGCACGTTTGCCACAGGCATTGCGCATGAGATCAACAACCCGCTCGGCGCCATTGTGCTATCGGCCCAAATGGCGTTGCGCCACGTGGACGACGACGATCGTACACTGGTGCAAAAACACCTGGAGCAAATTCTTGATCAAGCGAAACGGTGTGGCCGAATAGTAAAAAGTGTACTGCGGTTCGCTCGCCAAGAGCCGGCGGAGAAATGGCCTGAGAACCTGAACCGCGTTATTCGGGGCGCGGTCGACTCGATGGCAGGCTATCTTCAGGAACATGACGCACGCGTATCGCTCGATCTCGACGAAGCGCTGCCGGCAATCGTCATGAATCCGCTGGAAATGGGACAGGTATTCATTAACCTTTTGACAAATGCCGTACAATCAGGCGGAACACCACCAGAAGTGGTTGTCTCAACACGCTGCAACGGCAAAGGCGTCGAAATCGTGGTTCGCGACAATGGTTGTGGATTGCCTGAAGAGCATGCCGACCAGATTTTCGACCCCTTCTTTACAACGCGACGACACCAGGGAGGTACGGGACTGGGCTTGAGTTTGGTGCATTCCGTCGTTCGCGGGCACGGCGGAACGATTCAGGCCAGCACTCTCAGCAAACGACAGGGCGCAGAAATTACCATCAACCTTCCTTTGGACGGGGCATCTGTGAGCGAAAGGTAAATGTTATGGCGCGTGTGCTTGTAATCGACGACGAGACACAATATCGCGAAACCCTCAGCGACTGCTTGGCTGAAGAAGGTTATGAAGTGCAAACCGCCGGCACGGGAGAGGAGGCGATCCGAATAGCCGATGCTTTTCGCCCCAACGTACTGATTGCGGATTGGATGCTGCGCAACCACATGACCGGTCTCGATGTGGTCCATCGGCTACAGCAGGCGTTTCCCGGCATGGAATCGATTCTGATTACGGGCTTTCCTTCCAGCGAGCTGATGGCAAACGCGAAGCAGGCCGACGTTTTCGAGATATTCGAGAAACCATTCGACCTCGACGATTTCCTCTCCGTTGTCCACTACGCCTCGCGCTCGGCGCAAGATCGCGGTAGCGGTCCAGCTTCTTCGTGAGGCTGGCTCGACTGGCTCGAAAAGAAAACAGAGCCGTCGAAACTTGGGAAAGCGAAACAAGGACGCAGAGACCGG
>WGDQ01000183.1 GCA_015493185.1 Planctomycetaceae bacterium | reverse complement strand
CTCCTCAAGCAACCACGGGAAACGGCGGCGACGGGTGTCTTGAGGTGCCGCCCCATTGAGAAGTCGCCCTGCGGATCGCTCTTGCATTTCGCCCAGCGTGCCGAGAGGCTCGCTCAGCGAAGCGGCGCCAGTCTCAAGCAACAGCGGCGGTTCGACCTCTCTGTTGCCAGCAGTGCAAGGTTTTCAGGCTTCATGAGCGCACCTGCGGGATTCGCCAGCGAGCTTCTCACCCCCTCGGGCGACTCAAGCGGGTTGGCTTAGGCTCACGTGCCTCTGAGGCTCGCGAACCGATCTTTTCGCTGTTGCGATGGTCTGCCACAATGGCTGTGGCCATTGGATACCGTCTTGGGGCCACGCGATCTATCCGCATCCTGCAAGGAGGCTCTCACGTGCAACTCGCCAATCTGGCACATTGGACGGTTTATTTTGTCGTGCGCGTGGCAATTTGCATTGTCCAAGCAATTCCTATTGAGAGCTGCCATGCGATGGCTCGGCGTCTTGCGTGGTTTTTTTACGATGTGTTGCGTGTGCGTCGCCGTGTTGTTGACGACAACCTGCGGCACGCTTTTCCGCAACACTCAGACGCTGAGCGCAACGCCATTGGACGGGCGATGTGGGAGCACCTGTTTCTGTTCGTGGCCGAGGTGGCCCATGCTCCCCGAAAAATTCACGAAACCAATTGGCGCGACTTCGTCGCAATCCGCGATGCCCCACGTCTTGTACGGGCACTGCTCGACGAGCGTCCACTGATCCTTTTGTCGCCCCATTTCGGCAATTTTGAAGTAGGCGGCTATGTGTTGGGAGTTCTTGGCTTTCCGACGTACTCCGTGGCACGCGATTTAGATAACCCCTATCTGCATCGCTTCGTTAATCAGTTCCGTGGGGCGACTGGCCAGCACATCATTCCCAAGAAGGGGGGATACGATGAAATTGTCGAGGTGCTCAGTCGCGGGGGCACTATGGCGCTTCTGGCCGATCAATATGCCGGTCGCAAAGGGTGCTGGGTTGAGTTCTTCGGCCGTCCCGCTTCGGCCCATAAAGCGATCGCCCTGTTCGCCTTGAATCACAATGCCCTACTAGCGATCGGATACGCACGACGGCTCGACCGGCCAATGCAATTCGAGTTCGTTGCGCAGTCTGTTCTCGATCCGAACTCGATGAGCGACAGTCCGGATGCGGTGCGGCAACTAACTCAGTGGTACACATCGGAGTTCGAAGCCGCGATTCGCCAGGCCCCCGAACAGTACTGGTGGGTTCATCGTCGCTGGAAAGACCATCGCCGAAAGCGAACAGCACCCAACCGGGCTAACGTGCAGCCGCCGGCCTCGCGAGCAGCATGATCCAGACAACCCAATTCCTCACTTCCGAAATAAAATCTCGGCCATTTCGCCCCATTCGGTCCGTGTATTGTCGGCCCTGTCTCGTTACATCGGCAGCTTTGCGGTAGCTGACCCGCAGGCAGATGCCTATAATTCCGGCGCGCCATGAACACGACGCCTCGACGAGCACCGTTCGTCGGGTTTGCGGCGAACGTCGACGTGTTGGCAGAAACAGGCCGCGACGACGGACGCACATAGAAACAATCGAAGCGTAGAACCCCAACGAGCCATGCGGCCAGATCGTTTCGCTCGTTGCAATATGTCGCGGCTCCTGATCACAAGCAGCCACAACGACATTCGGACGTTGCGACAGCATGCGTTGGCTTAGGGCCGAATGCGAATTGCCGCAGAACGGCGCGCGTTGGGGCGCGCAAGATGCTGGAAAATAAGCTGCACGTTTTCAACCAGGATCAGAACGTTGGCTGAGTGGATTCAGGTGGCCCGCCTTTCGGAACTACCGCCTGGAACGGCAACCGAGGTTGTCGCCGGCGAGCGAATCGTAGCCCTGTTTCGCGTCGAAGATGGCGTTTACGCCCTTGACGGGGTGTGTCCTCATCAGGGTGGTCCGCTGGGACAAGGACACCTCGAAGGCTGCACGGTCACGTGCCCATGGCATGGCTGGCAGTTCGATGTGCGAAATGGTCAACATCAGTTCAATGCAGCAATCCGTCAGCCCACGTTTCCTGTGCGTGTCGAAGGCGACGATATTTTCGTCGACATATCGGTCCCGTCGTCTGACTCGAAAAAAGACATCGAATGAGTGACAAACCCACTCATGTGCGTTTGCACTTCAGTGATCGAACGCTCTGGCATTTGAACCACGAGTTGGCGTTTTTCACCCTGAGTTTCGCGCCTTGATTTCCTACCGCACGTTCCGAAATTGCGATCCGCCGGCGCTGGCCGAGATTTGGCGCGACCGCGACCGAGAGCGTGGCCGAATGCAGCCGATGTCGGCCGCTTTGCTTGAGCAGTACGTGCTAGCCAAACCGTACTTCGATCGCGAGGGGCTCATTCTTGCCTGCGACGACCATCACCCAGTCGGCTTCGTGCACTCAGCATTTGGGCCCACAGAAGATGAATCGGGGCTTTGCTACCAGCGAGGCGTAACCTGCATGCTGATGGTGCGACACGAGTACCGCCGGCTGGGGATCGGATCTGAACTGTTGCGGCTGGCCGAGAACTATCTGCGGTCGCGCGGCGCCGAAGTGCTATATGCCGGCGCCATCCGACCGCTGAATCCGTTTTACCTGGGGCTCTATGGTGGTAGCGAACTGCCCGGCGTGCTCGACTCCGACGTGGAAGCACAGCGGCTATACCAGGCGGCTGGCTATCGCGAAATCGACCGCACAATTGTCTTCCAGCGCGATCTGAAGACCTATCGGCCACCGATCGACCGGCGTCAACTTCTGATCCGTCGCCGCACTCAGGTGGAAGCGACCCACGATCCCCCAACGGTTTCGTGGTGGGAAGCCTGCACGATGGGGGCGTTCGATCGTACGCGATTCGAGCTCCGCTCACGTTCCGACGGCCGATGTCTGGCCTCTGCAACGTTCTGGCATATGGAACCACTATCAGCCAGTTGGGGCGTGCACGCCGTCGGCCTGATCGATCTGGAGGTGGATGCTCAGCACCGTCGCGAGGGACTGGCAACATTTCTGCTCAGCGAGTGCTTTCGCCGGCTAACAGAAGAAGGCGTGATGCGAGTCGAAGTGCAAACAATGCAGCGCAACACGGCTGCACGCGCTCTCTATGAACGGCTCGGTTTCCACGAGGTCGATCAGGCGGCCGTCTATCGAAAATAGCAGCCCCCATGCGGGCTGCCTCGTGGGACAATCGTCGCTGCCAATAGCCTGCGAGGCGTCATCCTTGTTCAGGCGAGGCATGGCGCCTACTTGGCGGATTTCGTGCGAGGTTGTGCGCCACATTGGCATGCGCATTTACGACACCGCGAGAAACGTACAATCTCCGCATGGCGATCTGCGCTGCGACGTCAGGCCGCGCTGAACCGGAACGTGCGGCAGGTTGCCGCATCGTGGTCGGCAGGCATTCGCGGCGCGTACCAGGCGCTTTCCGGTAATCGTTTCATCTAGAGTGGGCGAGCAGTCGGGCTAACGCTTCCAAACCTGTCATGCCGGGCTCGATCCCAAGTCGGCGCGCAGCCGTGCTTGCGCGCACCAATTTTGCGTCGTATAAGTCTTCTGGCTCGCGCAACGGCTTTTCGGGCGTTCCTTTGGCAATGGCTATGGCCATGCCAAACTCGTTGGCCACATCAACATCATAAATGCCGCACCCCACGATACCGTGCGCGGTATGCAAAGCGCAGTATTGGCCACCACCCCAGGAAAAACTGGTTCCCACAACCTGCCCGTAAGGAGTATCCAACACCTCGTTGCGCGACTTGGGAAGTGAGGCCATCGACGGGATCCGTCAGTAAAGAAAATCGCGAGGTTGATCCTGGGTCGAGTGTTTGCACCGTTCAGAGAGCCGGCCGGGGCGCACGTATCGAGTCGGCCCACGTGTTGTAGAAACTAAGGCCCAAGTAGTAAGCAACATACGCCAACGAGCCGATAAGCAGCCATTGCGGAACAGCCGGATAGGTAACCAGCATCGCCAGAGCCGCCATGCCCCACAGCGTGGTCAGCACCAGAGTCAGGCGTGGCAATCGCTTGGTGCGTGTCGGATAAACGTACTTGATCGGCACAAACACCAGCACGGCGAGAATACCGATTGCGACGAGGTTGGCCCACTGGGGCCAATCGAAAACAAACAAGTACAGCGCAACCACATTCCAATATGAGGGGAACCCGCGAAAATGATGGTCGGGCGTCTTCGCCTCGACGTGACAAAATTGATAAGCCGATGACAACGCAATGCTGCACGCAGCAACGATGCCCCAACCGGCGGGCAACAACGCCGCACGATAAAGAAATAGGGCGGGCACGATGACGTAGTTCTGATAGTCGATCAAATTGTCGAGCAGTGCACCGTCGAAGTGAGGAAGCACCTCTTTAACACGTGCCCAACGTGCAAATGTTCCGTCGATGCCATCCACCAAAACGGCCACGGCCAGCCACGCGAACGATTCGATCCAATGTTCGGAAAACACGGCGAGAATGGCCAATAGCCCCCACACCGCCCCCGTCGCAGTCATCAGATGAACCGCCCAGGCAGTAGCTCGACGTGGAAACGAATCGGTGGGCCAGCGATCGGCTCGTTTCAGCATGAAAGACCTCACGGTGAATTCCATTCCAATCTTAACGGCGTCTTCCACCGCACTCCAGGAGCAGCAGGACCGACCTCCGCGCAAATTCGTACCAGATGGAGGAACGTCCGGAACCGTCACAAAACGGAACACGGCATTGTCCGATCATCTCATTTCTCGTCGTTTCTCGGCAATGCGAAGGTGCGGGAGGATACGTTTCCCGCAACGCCTCGGCACGCCATAAACGACCACCTATAATGAGACTTTCCTCCGACGCCAGTGCTTGCCCTCTGCCGCCGATCGCCGGTTGTTCACAAACGCCATGATTCATCCGCTAGCCGCCGTTGCCAGTATCGGGGTGTTCTACGCGCTGGTGCTGGCCGTGGGGCTATCGGCCGGTCATCGACATCGCGGCGAATCAACCGTTGGCTTGTTGGTGGCCGATCGCAAGCTGCCGCTCGTGGTCGGCGTTTTCACGATGACCGCCACATGGGTAGGGGGCGGCTATATCAACGGCACGGCCGAAGCCGTTTACGCCAACGGGCTGGTCTGGACTCAGGCGCCATGGGGCTACGCACTGAGCCTGATTGTCGGCGGATTGGTGTTTGCAGGCGTGATGCGTCGCGCGGGGCATACGACGTTGCTCGATCCCTTCCAACAGCGCTACGGCAGAAGCGTAACAGCGGTACTGTTCTTGCCGGCGTTGGTAGGAGAAATCTTTTGGAGTGCCGCGATCCTGGCCGCGTTGGGCGCTACATTTAGCGCTATGTTCGGCTTCAGTCTCGAGGCATCAATCATCGTTTCCGCCGCGATAGCCGTCGGCTACACCGTGATCGGCGGTTTATGGTCGGTCGCCTATACCGACGTGGTACAGCTACTCTGTATTCTCGTCGGTTTAGGAATCGCCGTGCCGTTTGCCGTGCACTGCGCTGGCGGATACGAGCTACTGGCACATGACTATCGCGCCCAATTCGGCGATGCTGCGCGGCTTTGGCCACCGTTGGCCGCATGGTGGGGCGGCGATGGCTGGGGATACGAAATTTGGTTGTGGGGCGACACCGCCTTGCTGCTCATATTGGGTGGCATCCCCTGGGGTGTTTATTTTCAACGCGTGCTGGCCTGTCGCGACGAACAAACCGCGGTTCAACTGTCGCTATGGGCTGCCGCTGGTTGCTTGCTACTGGCCGTGCCACCCGCTGTATTGGGCGCCGCCGGCGCGACTATCGATTGGCAGACGACCGCGGGCATTGATCGGCCCGAGGGGCCTTTGGTTCTACCGTATGCCTTGCGCTATTTGACCCCCGCTCCGGTTGCCCTCGTCGGGTTAGGGGCCGTGGCCGCTGCCGTAATGTCGTCGGTCGACTCATCGTTTCTCTCGGCAGCGTCCATGTTCTCCTGGAATGTGTACCGGCCGCTGCAAAGCCGGTCGATCAGCAGTTGCGAACTGCGTCGGGTAACGCGAACCGCAGTCGTTGTCGTCGGCGCGCTCGCCACGAGTCTGGCATTGATGGTTCAGAGCATCTATGCCCTTTGGTACCTGTGCGCCGATCTGGTATATGTCGTGCTGTTTCCGCAGTTGGTTATCGCGTTGTTCGATCGTCGCGCCTCGCCGTCAGGGGCTGTTGCCGGCATGATTGTCGGCCTTGTGCTCCGCCTCGGAGGCGGCGAGCCGCTGCTCCACATTCCGGCCTGGATTCCTTACCCTTGGCCCATGCCTGACGGGGGCACGTATTTTCCGTTTCGTACATTCGCGATGCTTTCCGGGCTGCTGACCATTTGGCTCGTGTCGCGCTGGTCCAGCACACTTCGGCCAATCGCTTCGAAAGTCGAGTAACGTTGGTGCTCGACTTGCCGGGTTGCCTTGTTGCTCCGGGCACGGGCCCCTGTAAAGCAATCCGCGGCGGGCGCGAAAATAGCTCGCATGACCAGCTATGTTCGCGCCACCTGAGACGACAAAGCCAGTGGCATTGGCCGGAAGGCGTCGGCTTGCGTGTGCTGGAACATCTTCCGACTGGTGCCAAAACGTGTGACACCTATTCGAAGAGGCTTTCATGAACGATTCGACTTCTGCTTCGGCCCCGACGCCGGGCGACACCCAACAACCAAAGTGGCAACCGGTGGACCGCATCCAAAGGCGTGTGCTTGGCGTATTGGCCGAAAAGGCCAAGACGACCCCCGACCAATACCCACTAACACTGAACGCATTGCGCAGTGGATGCAATCAAAAGAGCAATCGCGCGCCGCTCATGGAACTGGGTGAAGAAGATCTCTACGATGCCTTAGAAAAACTGCGTGCGCTGGGGGCCGTGGTGGAAGTGTTCGGAAGCGGACGCGTGCCGCGCTATCGCCACCAGCTTTACCAATGGCTTGGTGTCGATGGTGTCGAACTGGCCGTAATGGCCGAGTTGCTGTTGCGCGGCGCACAGACCGAGGGCGAACTAAGGGGACGTGCAGCACGGATGGAGCCCATCAAAGATTTGTCAGCCCTGCGACCCGTACTAGCCGAGTTGAAACGCAAAGGGCTCGTCATCCCGCTGACACCAGAAGGACGGGGCCATATCGTGACACACGGCCTCTATT
>WGDQ01000182.1 GCA_015493185.1 Planctomycetaceae bacterium | reverse complement strand
CCGTGGTTGTGGCAACGTTGGCGAAAGGGCGGCAGCCGTTTCGGATCGCCTCGCCGACAATTCAGGCTGCGATTCGTAGGGTGAACGAAGAGCCTGCTCCTCGATCGCTTGAAAATCGTAAAAGGCCAGCGCCATTCCGGCAAAACTCGCTGCCAGCGTCACCACCGCCACGACGGGCCAATAGAGCCATCCCAAGAGCCCCACGACGGCCCAAAGGGTGCCAAACACAAGAAACCCTAGCGACAGGCACCAGATTGCCCAACCCAAATGGTCTTGTCGAGCAATGCGCAGGCCATAGGCCAGCGGTCGGCCCACTCCATAAGCCGCCAGCAGAAGCTCAGCCAGCATCGTTAGTGAAATGAGAGAGTCGACCACGGTTTGACGGTCGAAATAATGGGACTTCGTGAAAAACGAGTACGCAGTAGTGATTGGGACCGACTCGGGGATGCACAGGGTGCAAAACGATTGTTCCACGGACCAGACGGAGGGGCGGCGAGCGGCAGCCACCGCGGAGCGTTAGGGCAGCAACCCGCTTGGCAAGCCGTTCGCCACCAGATGCACGAAATAGGCCACACCGCAGATCGACATCCAGAAAACGATTGCCCACGCCACACGCGCCGAGACACCGGGTACGGCCCGATACGGTGTTTCAGCCGAATCGAAAAACGCTGAGGCGACCAACTGCCGCGCGCGTCGCATCCGCCGTTTTCGGATGTGGCTCGCGGAGCGTCGCAACGTGGTCTCTCGCAATGGAGCGATCATGATCGTAGCTCCGAAACGGAGTCGCAAACCTTTACGAGGTGTTCGTGGCGTTTTATCGTTGCTGGCGAATACGTGGCGGAGAAGATCCGTGCCGGATTGGCGGTGTGATCGTTCGTCGATGCCACGTTGGTCACATCGGATGTCGCCGACACGATGGGTGTCGAATCGTGATGCTCATCGCCATCTGGCAAGGTTCTTGTCCGATCGCAAAGCCCATCGGCCTCGAGAAGCAGCGGCTCTTGAGGACGCGTGCAATCCAGCATGGATTCAAGAACGGCGAGAACCTCTGCCGGCCCAATTCCCCGCATACACGCATGCTGAGCTTGCGGACATTGCACTCGATAGCACGGGGCACATGGAGTGCGTGCTCGCAGCACATATACCTTCTTGCCACGCGGACGCCACTGGCGCGACCGGCACGTGCCGCTGAACAGCACAACCGTGGGCGTGCCAAACGTAGCCGCCAAATGTGCAGGGCCAGAGTCGGCACCGACCAAAACGTCGGCGCGTTGCAGCAGGGCAGCCGTTTCTTCGATCGAGTGCTGTCCGACAAAATTGTGTACGCAGACCTCGCGTTGGTTGTCCCTTCCGACCGTGGCGCATTCCGAGCGCTTCCATGTCTGGTAAATACGATCGGCTCGCAGCACGTCGCTGCGAGCACCGATCAGCGCGATCACTACATCGAACCGCCGGAGAATCAGGCGAATCAGCTCGCTCCAGTATTCCTCAGGCCACTGTTTGGCGGGTGTGCCGGCGCCGATGTGCAATGCCAGCAGAGATCGACCGGTGCCGCTCGGCGTACCGCGTTTTGTCGTTTGCGGTTCCGCTTCCAACAGGCAAGGCACCTCGCGATCGACACGCGAAGACGTTGTTGCCCGGTCGCGCATCCTGAATTGCTGGGGGCCATTCCGTGCGGACAATTCTCGATCAATCCGTTGCTGCGCGGCTTGGGGCACGAGCAGCGTTTGGCGGCCGGATAGGCCACTGCCGTTTTGCGATTTCAGTGGCAACGCATGCAACAGGGCCTCTCTCGATTCAGCCTCCGGGCGTTCCGGTACGTAAGGCACAGGATGGGTCAGCAGGAAGCCGCCACCCGCGCTGGGCCAACCGGCGCGTTTGGATACATTACCCAGCCACAATAGCAGAGCGATTGGCAGTTCGCCGCGAATGTCGATCGCCAGATCAAACCGTCGTTTCCGCAACCACATCATCCAGTGCAACCAACTTCGTATTGAAGCAGTCGCTCGTGTGACAGCTTTTAGAACGGCACGAACTCGTGGTGGTCTGATACACGTCGACCGAATTGTTTGGGCCGCAGGATCGGGTTCACCCGATCCCGCAGAGTGCGCGTCGCTTAGATGTGGGCGTTCGAAGCGGTTGGCCTTCCAGACATGCACGCGATTCACTGCGGGCATCATGCCGAAGATCGCCTGATTCCATGGACTGCACAGCACCTCGATCGTGGCATGTGGCAACGCAGCCCTCAGCTCAGCAAGCAGCGATGCGGACAATACGGCGTCGCCCATGTGGTCGAGCTGCACGACGAGAACCGAATGAATCGTCTCTCTGGACTCCCCCTTCGCAGCGGCGCGAGATGATCGCGACACGTTACCGAGCACTGCACGAAAGAAGCTGCATACATGGCCGATCCAACCGATCGCGAGAAGCCAGGAATAACCACAGTAGTCGATGATGGCGGCCAAAACGCACCAGCGAACTCGCACATAGCGATAGCGACTGACGAAAGCTGGACACAACCGCTCTTTTAGTCGGCCCAGTCCGGCCGGTGTTCGGGCGTCCCCCCTCCGACGCGCCATGCGCCACCGCGCATCGCGCCGCGGTTTACCACGGCCACGTTTCTTTTTCCACCGCTCGCGACGGTATGCGCGGTCGGTTTGATCATCCAACATGGCAAGTCGACCTGGCTGCCGCCGCTTCGTGACTTGGGGCCAAATGCTTTCGAACCACGCGTTCGTAGGCGAGCAACGTTTCTTCTGCGGCCCGTCGCCACGTATACGAATGTTGCACGAGCTGTGCCAGCGAACGGCTGCGAGGTGCATTTGCAGCAATGAGGCACTGGCGACGGATGGCTGCCTCGTCGTTCGGCGACGCATATCGGGCCAAGTGGCCAAAATATTCCTGAGTCGCACCGCGATTGGTGAGCACTAGTGGCGTGCCAAGCATACCCGCCTCAAGAGCGACAAGCCCTGGTGTCTCAAACCAACTGGTTAGTGCCAAACAGCCGCAAGCCGCGTACGCGCTGGCCAGCAACCGATCATCGTGTTCCACGTGCCCGATAAAATGTGTGTTGGTGTCGGCGATGCGACGGCATTGTTGGGCGTACCGCTCGTGCCCCGCGGCAGCATCGCCGAGAACGACGATTTTTCGACCGCAATTGCGCAGCGCGCGGAGAAAACGGTGCTGGTTTTTTCGCGGCTCGATCCTGCCCGCAAAAAGCACGAAGCCGCGCATGCCATAGCGCTGGTGAAAGATCGTGGCATCGGCCGAGGCGAACCGCGTATCGGCTCCATTGGGCACGACGCGGATTTTCGAGGGAGCCACCCGAAACATCTGCTGGAGCTGTCTTGCTTCGGCGTGCGAGTTGGGCAGCAGGCAGTCGACCGAATGATACAGACGCCATCGCCAGTCAGTGGCTTCTCGCCATGCTCGACTGCTGGCGAGTCGGCGTGCCGCCAATCCTGCCAGGCCGCGAAGTGCTTCGCTCCAGGTGCTCGAAGCATGGTAACGGCTCGACCAGTCGAACCAGGCAATAGGCGAAATCACGACCGGAATGCCTCGGCGGTGTGCCTCGCCCACCAACGGCTCGTGCTCCGGACTGCTGCCCACAAGGTGCAGCAAATCCGTCTTATCGAGTGCCACCGTGCTGGACCAGCCGATACGTGCAGAAACTCCCAATGCTTGCAGCGAAGCAACCAGTTTCTGCTGCTGAATTTCTCCGCCGCCTCGCGCATGGCGTGTCGAATCGGGAGCAACCACACTCACGCGAAGCCGCTGGAGCAGTGGGGGCACTATACCGCGTTGCGCATTGTACCGATGGGCTGCTAGAGCACGATTCGATCGCACACCGGGCAACGCATCCCAGT
>WGDQ01000181.1 GCA_015493185.1 Planctomycetaceae bacterium | reverse complement strand
GCCTTCGACACGCGCATCTACTGGGCACAAACCGAGCTGCCACGGCTCGACGCCGAATTGCGGCGGCTCGAGGCAACACGCCCCGAGTTGGCCCGCCGCGCCCGACCCTTTCTCGATCATTTGCTCGACTGGGACTACCGTGGCAGCGCCACATCCACGCAGGCCACGCTTTGCGTGGCATGGTACGAAGAGCTTTACGGCACGGGTTATCCGGGCGAAACGCTCAAGCCCGAATTTCTGCAAGACCCGCCGCGCAAGTTCAGGGCATTGATCCGCGCTGCAGGCAAACTTAAAACGCTTTACGGAAGCTGGCAGGTTCCGTGGGGCGAGGTTTACCGCATTCAGCGGCACGCCGACGTGGCCGACTTTTTCGAGATTCCCTTCGACGATGCCCTGCCAAGTTTGCCTTGCGAGGGGTTGCCCGGCCCGCTGGGCGTGGTGTTTGTCACCTATTACACGCCGGCCGTGCGATTGCCTTTTGTGCGCAGCATGAAGAAGCACTACGGCGTAGTGGGCTGCACGTACATGAGCGTGATCGAGTTCGCTCCCAAAATTCGTGCTTCCACGCTGTTGCAATTCGGCGAGAGCGGCCATCCCGATTCGCCCCACTTCATGGACCAGGCCGAGTTGCTCTCGCAGCGAAAGCTGAAACGAGAACTCTTCTATTGGGACGACGTCAAGGCCGGCGCCACGCGGGTTTATCATCCGGGCCAGCCGGATCAGCCAGGCCTGCCGAAGTAGGCAGTTTCCTACATCGGCGAGCGGCCGTTTTGTCCGCGACCGCTACGCACGGGGGGCCGAAGTGGCCGGAACGCTTTGGACGGTGCGCAGCCAAAGCACACGCCCGGCACAGCGCGGGCCTACATTTTCTCGACGACCTGAATGCCCAGGAGTGCAAGCCCTTGCTTCAACACGCGAGCCGTTAAATCGCAGAGCAGCAAGCGGCTGTCGCGCAACCGGGGGTTTTCGGCCTTCAGTACGGGGCAGCGATCGTAAAACGGCGAAAAGTACCGGTCGGCCAGTTCGAACAGGTACGCGGTCAGCACGTTGGGGCGATAGTCTGCCAGCATTTGCTCCAGTGCCTCAGCAAAGCGCAGCAGTTGCATGGCCAGGCCCCGTTCCTCGGGTGTTTCGAGAAGCAGCGAAGCGCCGGCTTCGTAAAGCGCTTCGGGCCGCACGTTGCCCCGGGCAAAGATGCTTCGCACGCGTGCGTAGGCATATTGTAAATACGTGGCCGAATCGCCCCGATCGTTGAGCATTTTCTCGTAGCTGAACACATAGTCGCTGGTGCGGTTGTGCATCAGATCGGCATATTTCAGAGCGCCGATGCCCACCACTTCGGCAATTTGGTCGCGTTCGGCCTCGCTAAGCTCCGGTCCGCCCGGTTTGGCATCGTCGTTGGCGGCCACCACGCGTCGGGCCCGTCGTACCGCTTCATCGAGCAGCCCCTCCAGGCCCACCGTATCGCCCGATCGGGTTTTGAATGGCCGGCCATCTTCGCCCAGCACGGTGCCGAAGCTCACGTGCGTCAGTTCCACATCGGTATAGCCCCATTTGCGGGCCACGGCGAAGAGCTGTTCGAAGTGCAGGCTTTGCCGATGGTCGACCACATAAAGGATGGCATCGGGCGACCACGTTTTCATGCGGTAGCGGATCGTGGCCAAATCGGTGGTGGCGTAAAGATAAGCACCGTCCTTCTTCTGAATGATCATCGGCGCGGGGCTGTTTTCCAGAAAAATGCAAACTGCCCCATCGCTTTCGACCGCCAGCCCACGGGCCTTCAAGTCGGCTACGACGTCGGGAAGCTGATCGTGGTAGAAGCTCTCGCCCAGCGTCACGTCGAACTTTACGCCGAGCCGCTCGTACACGCGTTCGATTTCTCGTAAGCAGGCCGGCATGAACTGGCGCCATAGCTTCAGGTTTTCTTCGTCGCCCGCGTGCAGTCGGGCGGTTTCGCGCAGCACGGCCTCGCCCACATCGGCGTGTTGCCGGGCAAGCTCCGCGAGCATCGGATCGGCATCGACGGCCGCTACTTTTTGCTCGGCCTCGCGCAGTTGATCGCGAAGTTCCTGTAGGCGGCTCTCGAGTCGTCGCCGGGCTTTTTTCGCCTTCTTGTCGCCCGAGGCGGCTTCCGCGCCAGACTGCTCCAATTCGCCTTGAAGTTGAGCAATTTGCTGTTTCAGCTCGGGTATCTTTTCGCGGCACGCATGATACTCGACCAGTTGATTGACCAGACGATATAGCCGGGCCAACTCGCGTACGGGGCTTTTGGCGTATGCCTCTTCGTCGAGAAAGTGGCGATAGCCATAGATGATCATGCCGAACTGCGTGCCCCAATCGCCGATGTGGTTGTCGCCGATCACCTGATGCCCCAAAAATCGCAGCGTGCGCACCAGCGCATCGCCTATCACGGTCGAGCGGATATGGCCCACGTGCATCGGTTTGGCCACATTGGGGGCTGAGTAATCGACAACGTAAGTACGCGGCGCTTCGACTCGCGGAACCCCCAAACGCTGATCGCCGGCCGTGTCGGTCAGCAAATCGACCAAGCGGGCGTCGCGGATGCGCAGGTTGATGAAACCCGGACCGGCCACTTCCGGCTGCTCGCACAGGTCGTCGATTTCCAGTTTCTCCACGATTTCCGCCGCGATGTCGCGTGGCGGGCGCGACAACCGTTTGCCCAGCGGCATGGCCACGTTGGCCTGGTAGTCGCCGAATTTCGCGTCTTGGCTTCGGCGAACAAGATCGATCAGGCCGCTTGGATCTTCGACGTATTGGGCCAGCACGTCGGCGAAACGCGATCGTATTTCAGCAAGCAAATTCATGGTAAATGGCTTGTTGGTTCCCTGTATTGTCAGAACATTCGACCAAGGCCGCGCAACGCTCGTCTGGCATCGTTGCCCTCGGCACATCGGGCAGTTTGTGCCGCGTCCGCGGCGGTGCGGTGCCTTTGCATGAGATGCTGCACGCTAATTGCACGCTAATAAACCAGCAGCGCTGCCGCATGGCCCGGCCAACCGTGCCGCAATTGTCGCACTGGCTCGCACCGATTCGCCGCCACGAACATCGAGAGCTTCCCGATGTCGCGGTGCCGGCAGCAGCGGCGGTGCCGGTCTCAAAGGTGGTCTGTGGTCGCCCAGTCTCGCAACGGACCGGCCCGGCGACAACCCCAGCGGACCACTTTCTTTGCCCGTGCCGCAGTTGACGGCTCGCCCCGGCGTTGGCCGCGTTGTCCGGCGGAATCGGTCGTTTTCTACCGAGCGGATCGTGTGCCGTCGCACGTCGCACATAGTGGAGCCGCACGAGGCGGCTGTCTTGCAGGCTAGGATTCAACGATCCGTATGAACGACTCTCGTTGAAATGCGGCATCGCCGGCCGGGCGAAACCACCAAGAACGGACTCGGTTCAACAAAACCAGCCGAAGACATATCCGAAGGCGGCGAGCATGTCGGGCTTTGGGCGATGCAGCGCCGGCCGTTTTTTCAAGCCTCGCGGCCAGGATGAGCCTTTTACCGGGTTGCTGAATCGTCCAGCGCGCCGT
>WGDQ01000180.1 GCA_015493185.1 Planctomycetaceae bacterium | reverse complement strand
CTCCAATACGAAGGGCCAGGCGTTCCACGGCAAGATGCCTTTTACGCCATCGGTCTGTCTGATGACCCTGCGAGCGTGCCTCGTTCGGCGCGCGCGACCAATCGCGAGGATCGGGCAAAAAACGCATTTGCGCCCGACTCGAAGCTTGTGCAGCGTGGCCGCGAGCTATTCACCACCGTCGGTTGTGCCAATTGCCATGAGCTCAAGGTCGATGGTAAGCCGCTACACTCGCAGCTTCAGAGCAAACCGCTTGATGAGCTGAGTCCGACCGCTGGCTGTTTGGCCACATCTTCGGCACCTGCCGACGCCGTTGCCCCGGAACGCTCGGCTACCGTGCCCGTCTACGATCTGAGCGTTGCCCAGCGCGCCGCGCTTCGGGCGGTCATCGCTTCTGTGAAATCCGAAGCCGGAGACAAGACAGCAGCCGACAGCGAAGAAGTTGCGGCCGCTCGGAAGATTTCCCATGTCATGGCAACGTTCAACTGCTATGCGTGCCACGCACGCGGCGGCATCGGCGGCCCAGAGCCAGAGCGGAACGAAAACTTCGTGGGCACCATTCAGGAAATGGGCGACGAGGGGCGGATTCCTCCACCGCTCGATGGCGTTGGCGACAAACTAAACGTGGCCTGGCTGAAACACGTGCTTCAAAACGGGGCAGACGATCGCCCCTATATGCTCACGGCAATGCCGCAGTTTCGCATTCCCGATGTAGATGCGTTGGCAAACGCACTGACGACACAGGACGCCGTGGAGAGCCCGGTAAACGTGGTGTTCGACGATTCGATACTGCGAGTCAAATCAACGGGCCGTGTGCTTGTGGGCGAAAAGGCGCTGGGCTGCGTCAAGTGCCACACATTCGGACCACACCGCGCTACAGGTATTCAGGCGATGGATCTTCAGAAAATGACGCGGCGTCTACGTGAAAGCTGGTTTCATCGCTACCTGCCCGACCCTCAGCGTTATCGTCCGGGCACGCGGATGCCCTCGGCCTTTGCCGATGGAAAGTCGACGGTTCGCAATGTGTATGGAGGACAGCCAGAAAAGCAGATTGCAGCGATTTGGGCCTTTCTTTCTGACGGCACCAAAGCGGCGCTGCCCGACGGCGTGATTGCCCAGATGATCGAACTCGTGCCCAAGAAAGAACCCATCATCTACCGCAATTTTATCGAAGGGCTTTCTCCCCGCGGCATTGCCGTAGGATACCCGGAACACTGCCACCTTGCTTGGGATGCAGACCGGCTATGCCTGGCCCTTATTTGGCATGGTCGCTTCATCGACGCGGGCAAGCATTGGCAAACGCGCGGCGTGGGATCGCAACGACCGCTGGGCGACCACATTGTTTTCTGGGAATCCACCGTACCGATTGCGGCTTTGAAATCGCTGGCTCAACCGTGGCCCACAAGCCGACCAAAGCAGCGAGATTACCGGTTCCGAGGCTATCGCTTGAATGAGAAGCGGCAGCCAACGTTTCTTTACGAACTGCCGGGCATACGCGTTTCCGACTTCCCGCAACCCGTTGCGCGAGGAGCCGAAGGCACGTTTTCCCGACGCCTTGTGATTCGAGCCGTAGCTCCCAAGGGGCAAACAAATCATGCAACGGGCAGGCAGGCAGGGGCCACGTTGTATTTCCGAGCTGCTGTGGGCAAAACGGTTGAGACACGAGGGCCAGACCACTTTTTTGTCGACAGCACAGTTGAAGTTCATGTGCGCGGGGGCGGTGCACCGATTGTCCGCGATGCGAACGGTCGTCAGGAAGTTCTCGTGCCGATTGATTTGAACCGCGGTCGGGCCGAACTGGTGCAAGAAATTATTTGGTGAATATTCCCGTTTGAAACTTCTTTTGGTTTGCAAGAATGAAATACCGCATCGCGTTGCCGAGCCGATCTTTCGCCATTGCCGTGGTTTTCTGCTTGACCGTGATTTTTTCCATGAGCCCTTTTCACGGCTTGGCCATGGCTGAAGAGAGCGACCAGACACAAACGATCGCCCAGTCGTCTGCTTCGTCCGTCGAGCAGCAGCCGACCGAAGCAGACTACTATCGACTCACGCGATTCGAAATTCCCGAAGGAGTGGTGCTCGAACCCGGTGCGTTCGAGATGTTGCCCGATGGACGGCTGGCAGTGTCTTCGCGACGCGGTGAGATTTGGCTGATCGACGATCCCTTTGCCGAGTATGTCGGGCCACAGCAGTTTCACCGTTTCGCTCACGGCCTGCACGAAGTGTTGGGGCTCGCCTACCGCGACGGCTGGCTGTACGTTACCCAGCGGTGCGATGTGTCGCGAATTCGGGATACCGATGGAGACGATGTCGCCGATCTATTCGAAGTGGTCAACGACGGTTGGGAAATTTCTGGCGACTACCACGAGTATGCGTTCGGATCGAAATTCGATCGGCAAGGCAACCTTTGGGTTGTGCTCTGCCTGACAGGCTCGTTTACCAGCGGGTGTACGTATCGCGGTTGGTGTGTGCGCATCACGCCCGAAGGAAAGTTGATTCCAACGTGCAGCGGTATCCGTTCGCCTGGGGGCATTGGTTTCAATCTGGCGGGCGATGTCTTCTATACAGACAACCAGGGACCTTGGAATGGCACATGTTCTTTGAAGCAGCTTGTTCCGGGCAAGTTTATGGGGCATCCCGCGAGCCTGAAGTGGTACGACGTTGCAGGGCCGGTCATGGGCGATCCGCCTCAAGAACCGAAATCGGGAAGCCGCTTTATCGTCGAGGCCGACAAGATTCCGCAGTACGAGCCGCCCGCGATTCTCTTCCCATATGCCAAAATGGGGCAATCGGCCAGTGGTATCGCTTGTGACAAGTCT
>WGDQ01000179.1 GCA_015493185.1 Planctomycetaceae bacterium | reverse complement strand
GGTGGGGGCGGCCATGTCGGCCGAAGCATCAGCGGCAGACGCGGCATCGGGGGCGGGGGCCGTTGCGCCACTAGCACGACCTGCGGGCGAGGACGGCGATGCGGTGGGGCGCAATGGCAGCTCGATTGCCGGATCGGCCAGAAAATCGTCGATCAGGCACGCGCTGGCGGCGACCTTTTGGGCCAGTTCGCCCGGTACCAAGTCGAGGTAATCGTCGGCCAGAGTGAGCACGCAGCTTGGTTCGCAACCGACGATGGTGGCGCCGCGTTCGATCCAGGGTTGCAGACGCTGGAGATTGCTGGCGGCCAAACGCCGGGCCTCGTCGAGCAGCCCCTTGGAAATGAAGGGTCGGCCACAGCAGCCGAGCCGCGCGCAATGGACCTCGAAACCGGCGGCTTCGAGCAACTCGACGGCCGAGCGGTTGACGTTCGGTTCGCAGTATGAGGTAAGGCAATCGTCCAACAGCACGATGGGGCCGCGATCCGCTGGGCGCCGACTTGCGGCTTGGGCAGCGTGTGAAGCGGGGGAAGTCGAATTTCGCGAGGCGACGTGCCGATCGAACCAGCGGCGGAAATGGTGCCGCTCGAATGTTGGCAGCGGGCGTCGGCGGTCGATGCCGGCCAACTGTTGGGCCAACCAGGCGGCACCGGGGAGGCTGGCCAGCCAGTTGGTGAGCGGCGCGCCCGCGGCGCCCAAACGATTCAGCCAACCGACGCGTGCCATCAGGCGTGTTGCCAGCGGTGTGCCGCGGCGACGCTGATATTGGTAGAGAAACTCCGACTTGAGCTTCGCCACATCGACGTTGGAAGGGCACTCGGCCTTGCAACCTTTGCACTGCAAGCAGAGCTCGAACGTGTGGTAGAGCCGGGGGCTGAATAATTCGTCGAAGGGGAGCACGCCGCTGAGCACCATTCGCAGGGCGTTGGCGCGGCCGCGCGTGCTGTGTTCTTCGTCGCCGGTGGCCATGAACGAGGGGCACATGGTGCCAGACGACCGTTTGCGACAGACACCCGCTCCGTGGCAAAGCTCGGCGGCTCGGGCAAACCCACCCTGACGGCTGAAATCCAATCGGGTTTCGATCTGTCGGGGTTCGTTGTCGGGCGCGAGGCGGAGATGCTCGGTGGGGTCGGGGCCGTCGACCACCTTGCCCGGGTTCATCAGTCCGGCCGGGTCGAAAACGTGTTTTATCTGACGAAAGGCCTGATAGAGCTTGGGGCCGAAGAGTTTTTCGTTCAGCCAGCTTCGGGCCAAACCGTCGCCGTGTTCGCCGCTCATCGCCCCGCCGAATTCGAGCACCAGTTCGGCAACTTCGTCGAGCATGCGCCGCATTCGTTTCAAGTCGTCGGGATCGCGGGTGTTGATCAGCGGCCGGATGTGCAGGCAGCCCACCGAGGCATGTCCGTAAAACGCCCCGCGGGTGCCGGCACGGTCGATGATTTGACGGAAGCGGGCCACGAACTCGGGCAGCCGCGGCGGATCGACGGCGGTATCTTCGACGAAGGCGATTGGTTTGCGATAGCCGGGAATGCCCATCAGCAGGGGCAAGGCCGCCTTGCGGCAGTCCCAGATGTGCTGGCACAACTCGGGGTCGGTCGTAGGCAACAGGTGCGTCAGGCCACGGTGTCCGGCGAGCGAGGCGGCCACCGACTCGACCTTCTGCCGCACCGAGGCGAGATCGTCGCCACTGAACTCGGCCAGAATCAGCGAGTCGGGACGACCGGTGACGAAGTCGAGATAGTGCCGATATTGCACGTTTTCGGCGGCCAGTTCGAGAATCATTTTGTCGAACAGTTCAATGGCCGAGGGCGATGTTTTCAGCACCACGCCCACCGCGTCGATGGCGTCGGCCAGCGAGTCGAACTCCAGAACGAGCAGTCCGCGGGCCTTGGGCAGCGGCACCAGATGCACGAGCGCCTCGGTTACGGTGGCCAGCGAACCTTCGGCCCCGACAAGAAGCTTCGAAAGGTTGAAGTGGCAGCCGGGATAGCGGCTGGCTTCGATCTGCCGCACGCGTCGGACGCTTGGCGGCTGTGGCACGCGCTGGCGACACTCGGGCACGAACTCGTCGAGGTTGTAACCGCTCACCCGGCGCAGCACGCGCGGAAAACGGGCGAGGATTTCGTCGCGATGTGTTTCGACGATCTGCGCCACCTGGCGGTGAATCTGACCTTCGCGCCCCGGCAGACGCTGGCGCTGCGCCAATGCGTCGGCATCGAGCCACGCGGTGTGCAGCAGCGAGCCATCGGACAACACGGCCTCGAGCTCGATGACGTGGTCGACCGTCTTGCCGTGCAGAATGGAACGCGCGCCGGCCGAGTTGTTGCCGATCATGCCGCCCAAGTTGGCGCGGTTGATCGTGGCCACGTCTGGGCCGAATTGCAAACCATGCGGAGCGGCCGCCTGGTTGAGCTGTTCGAGCACCACGCCCGGCTGAATACGGGCCGTGCCGTTTTCGGCGTCGAGCTCGACAATGCGGTTCATGTATTTGCTGAAGTCGATGACGATGCCCGGCCCGATCGATTGGCCTGAAAGGCTGGTGCCCGCCCCGCGAGGAATGATCGGCACGCCGTGTTGTGCGGCCACTTGCGTGGTGACAATCACATCGTGACGATTGCGGGGCAACACGACGGCCAAAGGCTCGATGCTGTAGATGCTGGCGTCGGTGCTGTAGAAGGCGCGGTGGTAGCGGTCGAAAAACGCCTCGCCCGCGAGCTGGCCACGCAGCGACTTTTCCAATTGTTCAGGTTGCGCGGGCAAAAGATTCATGGTCGTGTGGGCTGCAACTGCGCGCGTGAGCGAGGAACGAAAAACCGGGGCGTGATTATACTTGATCGCTTGGGGTTTGTTGTTAGAGTCGAAACTTAGTAGCCCGTTGAAGAATTCATGCGGGCTGGCCGTGGCCTGCAATGCGGTTGCCATCCGCACGTCGGTCGCGATCGGATCGGACTGCTGACGCGTTGCGAGAGGGCGCTCAGAGCATGCGGCACGAGGCCGCACCACGCGTTGGCAATCTGGCAACCGAGACGTAGCCGCTGTCGCAAACGCGGTGGCAAGCAGGTGACAAGCCACCACCGGCGCGCGTGTCGAGAGAGTGGAGCGATGGCGAACGTTTGCAGCGCGGTTTGCGGCAAAACGGCGCGGGCCGCTCTTCGGGCGTGCGACCGCCGTTTGAGCAGCGCCGTTTGGACAGGAAGAGCGGCGGCCGCGAAATCGAGTGGGCTGCACGAGTGCATATCGTTTTGCGTCGTCGTGTGGAACGTGGAATGTTGAATTGAATTCTTGTCGAGTCGTGAATTTTTTCTCGTGACCAACCTTCTTGGGTGTTGAATCTTCGAGGTCTTTTCGCCGATGTCCGAGCCGCATGGCCCCATTCACGACGATGTCGAGCAGTTGTTGCTCAACGCACGGCTGCGCGACGAGCTCGAGCCGTTTCTGGACGAGTCGATCACGCGACTCAATGGTGGTTTGCCCACAGCCGTAGAAAACGAGTATCTGGCATCGATGCTGGCATGGGAAGTGGCGCCCGTGCTGCCGATCGCACAGTGGTTCGATCCGGAATTGCGGCCACCGCAACCCGATCGGCTGACCGACGACGAGTTGCACGTTGCGTTGTGGGAAACGATCGAGCGGTTGTACGAGAAAAAGATTGTGCTCGAACACACCGATCACTTGAGCGATCGGGAGCTGTACTGCTTGATTCTGCGCGACATCTTGCCCTCGCCTGAGAAGAAAATCGAGCAACTGAACCGCTATTTGCGTTGGGACTGTGCGGCGGCGGCAGACGATCCGGCCATCTGGTTGCGGTACTATGCCACGGACAACGAACGCGAGGCGTGGGCCCGACAAACGGGCCGACTGCTGCCGAAACGGGAAACGCCGCCCTACCATCGCCGCCTGCCAGAACCGCCCGCTTGAGCGATTGGCCGCGTGCGGCACCCAATGCAGCGGCTACTGGCGCTGAATCCGATCGGTCGGCTCGACGGTGCTAACCACCGACCGCGCTGGCTGAGGGGCCGCGCGATCTTCTTCTGGCCGCCCGCTCGTTTTTCTTCATGCTCTTGGTTTCGGCTTTGCGCGCGGCGGGCGGGTTGTCTCGCGGCATTGCATTGCAATCTTGCCCGCGGCGGGGCATAACGGGTTTTTCCGCAACGTGGAAGCGGGGCAGCGCGCAATCTGCGTTCGAGGCCGCGAATCGTGCGCGCCGCTCCGAGGTGCCTTCGCGTCGCGAATGCCATGGGGGCCGCTCGGGCGCAGTGTCGAGAGAACGGCGCACGCACGGCGTGTTTCGCCTTTCGCCGCACACCCGGCCGGCCAACCATGCGGAGGTAAGCGGAGGCACGAAGCGGACAGGCGGGTTGTTTTTCGCCTGACTCGTTGGTTTTTGCTGCCTTCGCGCCGAAACCTTCGAGGCGTTTCCCGTCGGGTTTTTTCGCAGGACTTTTTCGAGAACTTCGCCAAGACGTTGCGGGGCGTTTTTTCGAGACGTTTGCGAACCATTTCGGATGCGAACCGTTTCGGAGATCTTGCCAAAACTTTCCACGACTTCTTTTCCTTGGAACCCAAGAAAGCGAGGCCGCGGGCCGCGCCAGCCGAGGTGCCCTGATGAACTGGTCTGCCAACGAACGAGAGACGGCGTTTGAAATGACCCACTCGACGCTGCGCGTGGGCGCCGGGGCCACGAGTGAAGTAGGCATGGATCTGGCCGATCGAGGAGCGCGACGGGTGCTGGTTTTCACCGATAGCCGACTGGTGGACCTGCCACCGGTTGCTCGCGTGCGCGAGTCGCTCGAGGCGGAGGGAATCGCCTACGACATTTTCGACCGCGTGCGCATCGAGCCGACCGACGCCTCGTTTCAGGAGGCGATTGAAGCGGCGGGCAAGAAAGCGTACGACGCCTTTGTGGCTGTGGGGGGCGGCTCGACGATCGACACGGCCAAAGCCGCCAATCTGTACTCGACCTATCCGGCCGATTTTTTGGACTATGTGAACGCCCCCATCGGCAAAGGCCGACCCGTGCCGGGCGTGCTGAAGCCGCTGATCGCCATTCCGACCACCGCGGGCACGGGCAGCGAAACGACGGGCGTGGCGATCTTCGATCTGGTTTCGATGCACGTGAAAACGGGCATTGCGCACCGGCACCTGAAGCCGACGCTCGGAATCGTCGATCCGGAAAACACTCGCACAATGCCCCCGCTGGTGGCCGCCTCGACGGGGCTGGATGTGTTGTGCCACGCGTTGGAATCGTACACGGCCCTGCCCTACGACCAGCGTCCGCGTCCGGAGCGACCCGCCTTGCGTCCGGCCTATCAAGGGGCGAACCCGATCAGCGATATCTGGGCGCTGCGAGCGTTGGAGATCGTTTCGGAGTATTTGGTGCTTGCCTGGGAAGATCCCAGCAACGACGAGGCCCGGGGGCAAATGCTATTGGCCAGTTCGTATGCGGGCATGGGGTTTGGCAACGCGGGCGTGCACCTGTGCCACGGCATGTCGTACCCGATCAGCGGCATGGTGCGCGACTATCATCCGCCGGGCTATCCCGACGATCATCCGCTGGTGCCGCACGGGGTATCGGTGGTGATGAGCGCGCCGGCCGTGTTTACCTTTACGGGGCCGGCCTGTCCCGAGCGGCATTTGAAGGCGGCCGAAATTCTGGGGGCCGACGTGACCGACGCCGAGCTGGACGAGGCAGGGCTCATTCTGGCCGATCGGCTGGCCCAACTGATCCAACTGCTCGAACTGCCCAACGGGCTCGAGGCGCTCGGCTTCAGCGAGGCGGACATTCCCGCACTGGTTGAAGGCACGTTGCCACAACATCGAGTGACCAAACTATCGCCACGGCCGGCCAGCGCCGACGATCTGCGGCAGTTGTTCGCCAACTCGATGCGTATTTGGTAACGATCGTTTCGTGAGGCCGCTGTGTCGCGGCGTTGCGGCGCCGCGGGGCCGCTATTTGGTTTGAAGCACGAAGACGGGATCGAAGCGGCCGGGCGGGTTTTGCAGGCAGTGGATGGCGCGGCTCATCAGCGTGAGGCTCGGCACGTCGTAACCGGTTTGGCCGGCTGAGAGCAGGGGTTGCAGGCGTTGGCAGGCTTCGGCCCAACGGTTCGACTCGAAAAGTTGCAGGGCCTGCTCGTAGGCATTGCGTTGCGCACGCCATTTCGGGTCGTTGCTGTCGGGGGCCACGTCGAACACGTCGATGGGGCGCACCATGCCGGCCAGCAGCGTTTTGCCCAAGCGACGCAGTGCCATCGGCTCGCCGAGCTTTCGGGCGGTGGTTTCGGCCAGCAGAATGGGCACGCCAAAGTGCTTGGTGGCCCCCTCCAGGCGACTGGCCAGATTGACCGTGTGCCCGAGCGGTGCGTACTTGAATTTGAGCCGGCTGCCCGTATTGCCCACCAGGGCGGGTCCGGTATTGATGCCAATGCCCAAGGCCAGCGGACCGCCGAGCGGCTCGCGCCACGAATCGGTCAGAGCGGGCAATTCGTCGATCATGGCCACAGCCGCGCTGGTGGCCAGGGCGGCATGGTCGGGCTGATCGGCCGGGGCGTTCCACATGGCCAGCAGCCCATCGCCCATGTAGTCGACCAGCACGCCATCGAACTGCCGGATGCGTTGCGTGAGCCTTTCCATCACGTCGCGGATGAGCCGAAACGTTTCTCGCGGCGCGAGCTTTTCGGAAAGCCGAGAGAAACCACGAACGTCGGCGAAGAGAATGGTGACTTCGCGATCGCGGCCTTCGAGCAGATCGGGGTCGCGATCGAGCGCTTCGGTAAGCTCGGGCGAGAAGAATTGTTCGAACTGCACGCGGCGTCGGGCGATTTCGGCCTCGCGTTGCAGGCGCACCATGCCCGCCCCCACGGCCGCGGCCAACACTTGCACCACTTGCGCCTCGAGCGGTCGGATGGCCGGCTCGTCGGTGCCCAGCCGGCTCACGCGCGATCCGTAAACGGCGCCCACGACCTGCTGCCCGCCCGAATCGAAAATGGGCGCGGCCACCACGGCCGAAATGCCCCGCAGGCTTTCGGCCGCCGCATCAGGACCGAGCGATTGATAGAAGGTGCGTTTCTGCTCGAGCACGCGGCGCAGAATCGAATGGCTGAAAACGATTTCGTCGCCTTGCTGATTGGCGTGCCGGGCCGCGACCGTCCAGCCGTTGTGGGTGCGTCGCAAAACAAAGCCGCAATCGAGCCCGACCAGCTCGACCACGGCGCGGGCCGTGTCGCGATAAAAGTCGCCCGTTGAAACGGCGGCCTGCTGAATGCCCACAATGGTTTCGAACCAGTGGGTCAGCTTTTCGGCCGATGGGGCCAACAGCGGGGCATCGGCCGCTTGGCCGGCATCGCGCCACAGGTCGCCCAGGGTTTGCGTGGCGAGCGATTCGGCGGCCTGACTCCAGGGAGCGGCCACCGTGCCGACGGGCAACGGGTCGGACGCTTCGGCATCGCTGTCGTCGATAACGATGCGCGTTTTACCAACGGCGAACGACAGCGGGAGCGAAACGGTGGTCGACTCGCCGACGGCCAGCGTCGCGCCATCGGCCAAATGAATAGGCACATTGCGACTGACGTTGCGCAGCGTCCAACGGCGATCGTCGCAGGGGGTGAGAACCATCTGGTTCGAAGATACGTAGCGATCGTCGATTCGGCAGATGGCCACCCCGGGTCTGGCAACCGGATTGCGTCCAATGTGCAGCGGCCCGCCGCAGTGTTCATACTCGTTCAGGCGGCCTTCGGTGGTCGAACACACACGTAACATCGATCGGTTGCCTTTTTCTCGTGTTTGTGTCGGCACATTGGTGGTGGGCCGGCACGAGCGTTTCCGTTGTGCCGAGGGGCCGTGCTTCAAAGCTCATGCTCTTGGCTGCCAGAGCGGCTTTCGCCCAGAGCGGCCTTCGCAACGATTGTTGCGAACCTCTCAAGCCAACGGCTTTAGGCGGTTTCGTATTTCTTGCGCAGAAGGGCCGGAGCCACGCCGTGGGCAAACCGACCGCGTGGGGGGAAAGATCGGCCACATGACGTAGGGGATAGAGCGCCGCGGCGCGCGGGTTACAATCTACCGGAAACGCCGACGCACAGCTTATCTTTTTTTCGGGGCGAGGGCCCGCGCGGGAAACATCGAAAACGCGAACTGCCGAAAGCGCCGTATGACTCCGACCGAGCAATCCGAATCGAAAGCCATTGAGCAGGTTGCCCAGTGGTTGCGCGAGGCCCGATCGGCGGTGGCCTTTACCGGGGCGGGCATCAGCACCGAAAGCGGCATTCCCGACTTCCGTTCGCCGGGCGGCATTTGGGCCACGTCGAAGCCCGTGTATTTCGACGAGTTTATGGCCAGTGCCGAGGCGCGATACGAGTATTGGCGGCAGAAGGCCATCGCGCACCGCGATATGGCACGTGCCCGTCCCAATGTGGGCCACGAAGTGCTGGCACGGTGGGAAACCATCGGGCGGTTGCGGGCCGTGATCACGCAAAACATCGACGGCCTGCACCAATTGGCGGGCAGCCGGCAAGTGCTCGAGCTGCACGGTACGGCACGCCGGATCGCGTGTCTCGATTGCGGTGCCGACTACGAGCCCGACCCGCTGGTCGAGCAATTTCTGGCAACCGATCGCGTGCCGCTTTGCGCGGCTTGCGGCGGCCGTCTGAAAACGGCCACCGTGTCGTTCGGCCAGTCGTTGCCGGCCGACGTGCTCGAACGCTCGGTGGCGCTGGCCCGCGAGAGCGACCTGTTTTTCGTGCTCGGTTCGTCGCTGGTTGTCGAGCCGGCTGCCAGTTTGCCGCGCTTGGCACGGCGCGAGGGCGCACGGCTGGTGATCGTCAATCGCGATCCCACCGATCAAGACGCCACGGCCGATGTCGTGCTGCACCAACCGATTGGCCGAACGCTGGCGGCCATAGATCGGGCCTTGCAGCACGCATCGTAAAGCAGATCGCCGGGCGACGTCGAAAAGCTGCAATCCGCCGTGGGCGCCTTACGGCGGGCTCGATTCATTAAGCGGGGCGAGGCCGAAGATCATCACGTGCTGCCAGGGCAATTCGTCATACTCGTC
>WGDQ01000178.1 GCA_015493185.1 Planctomycetaceae bacterium | reverse complement strand
GATCGGGCCGATTCGACAAAGTGCAGTTGCGATATCGCGACCCTGCGACCCTACGAACCCTTCGCCGCCTCTGCGGTGCGACGCGCCTCTTTTTTGTTGCCCCTCGGCAGTTGCCTATTATTTTTCTCCTTTTTGGCCTTGCGACCGGTTTTCAGCGAGCAGCATTCTGGGGGGGCCAGCGTTTGGGCCACGTTCGGGTTGGTATCGGCACACGGACCTTGTCGCCGAGTCGATGCCGCCGGCGCCCCGCCGACTCGGCAACCACGGCAGCCACGGGATTGACTGCGTTTTGCCCCCTTGGCACTGGCCGATTACCATAGCACGCAGTGCGCGACCAATTTCCCGGCGGAACTGGTTGCGCCAAACCTCACCGCACCGCCGCACTGGCGCGTGCCGCCTTCCCACCTGCCTTGACTGTTTTTCCCGCCTTGTCGGGGCGCACATGAGGAGTGCATTATGTGGCGTGTGCCGTTTTCGGACGCTGGCTCTTTGAAAGACCGCCTTCTATCAATTCCATGCGGCGCGCTGCCCTATCGGCGGTGCATCGGGCTGGCCCAACGAGCGGCTTGTTGGTTGTGGCACGTGGGTATGGCCAATAGTGCCGCGCGACGGGGCATTCACACGAAATCGAGGCCGTTTCGTGCGGTAGGGTGGCCGCACGCGTTTTGGGGCAGCGTGCTGCTAGCGGTGTGCTTCGTGGCCACGAGCGCCGGGTGGGCCGAGGAGGCTGGCCCGATCAGCTATCTGGAAGGCCATAGTGAGCCGGTTTATGCCGTAGCCTATTCGCCCGATGGCAAGTGGGTCGTCAGCGGCAGCTTCGATCGTCGCGTGAAAGTGTGGCGGCGCGACACGCGACACGCCGAACGAACGTTCGCCGATCATCAGCAGATTGTGTTGAGCGTTGCCGTGTCGCCCGATGGTAGTCGACTGGCCAGTGGGGGCTTGGATAAGCAAATTTTTCTGAATGCCATGCCGACGGCGTCGCACGCCGCAGAGCTGACAGGGCTGAGCAAAGGCGCCGGTGCCTTGGCCGTGTCTGCGGACGGACAGCAGCTTGCCGTGATCGACGGTGCCCAACGACTGCTGATCTATGCTGCCGGCGAAGCGCAACCGAAGACGGCGTTCGACGTCGATGCGGCAGATATGCAGCGGCTTGCTTTCAATGCCGATGGCAGCCGCTTGGTTGGAATCGATGCCCAGGGTGGCGTGAAGGTATGGGCGACTGAGACTGGCAAATTGACCGGTACGTTGCCGTCGGCTCGCGCGGTGGCGGCCTGGTTGTTGCCGGGCAACAAGCTTCTCGGCACCGTAGGGACGGACGGCACGGTACGGATTCTGGATTGGCCCGCACCGCTGCCTCGGGAGCTCTCGGCCTCGATGCAGGCCGTATCGACAACGGCGGCTCCCGACGGGTCGTGGTTTGTGCAGTGCGACGAGCAGGGAGTCGTGCATTTGCGGCGAACATCTGACGGGGCTGAGATGCGGAGCATCGCGGCCGGAAAGCCGCTTGTTAGCATGGCTGTTTCGACCGATGGCGCTCGGCTGGCCGGGTGCGGAAAGGATGCCGTGCTGCGCGTGTGGAATGTTGCCGACGGCAAGCCCGTGGCTTCGTGGTCGATTGGCAAAGAGCCCGCCCGGCGAATCGTTTGGCGACCAGGCCGCGCCGAGCTGGCTGTTGCAACCCCGGCCGAGGGCGGCAAGGCAATTTCGCTTTGGCGGGTTACAAGCGGTGCGGCACGCGAGACTGCCCTTGGCACGGCCCCGCTGCGCGTGATGGCCGCCTCGACCGATCGTCAGCGATTGGCCCTCGGCGACTGGCAGGCCACGCTACATATCGTATCGGCGAGCGATGGAAAGGTGCTGCGAACGGTTTCTGCTGGCAGCGGGCCCATTCAGGCCGTGGCATTGGATGCGACCGCGTCGCGCGTGGCGGTGGCTGGCGAGGAACCGCGAATTCGGATCGTGTCGATCGACACAGGAGGTGTGCTGAGTGTTGAAGGAGTGGATCGTCCGCAGCGGGCGCTGGCTTTCTCTCCTGATGGCTCGTTGTTGGCCGGTGGAGCGGTGGACGGAAAAGCGCGTATTTGGCGGTTGGCTGATGGGGCTGTTGTGCGGCATTGGGAAGCGCACCAAGGGCCCGTTGTTGCGGTCCGCTTTGCCCGCGAAGGCAATTGGTTGATTACCGCGGGCGGACGGGCTGTGCAGTTTTGGAATATGGAAGACGGGGCAGCCCTTCGCACGATCGATGTTGGGCAAACGATTGCGTCGCTTGCGATGTTTCCCGACGGCAATCGCCTGGCTGTGGGCACAACCGGCGGGCGATTGCGGGTTTATGCTACGGGCGATGGGAAAATGCAACTCGACATCGCCGCGCATCGAGGTGAAGTACGAAGCGTCGACGTTGCACCCGAGGCGAGCCGCCTGTTATCGACCGGCCCCGATGGTCGCATTCGCGTCTGGGACGCCTCGACCGGCGCACGGCTGGAAGACGTGAACGCTTCTGGCAGCCTTGCCGGCATGTTCGACTTCCGCGGCAACGTGGTCGCAGCCGGTGACGATGGGCGGCTTCGCGTGCGGCCGCTGCGGCTCGTTGCCCGGCTGGCGGAGCATGGGGAACCAGTGGCCGATTGGATATTCGATGCCGATGGCAAGCGGCTGCTCACGGCCAGCGAAGATCGAACCGTACGCGTGTGGGATGTCGAAACTCGAAAGCTGCTGGCAACCACCCCGCCGGTAGATGCCCCTTTGAAGGCAATGACCACTTCGGCCGATGCTTCGTTGCTCGCCGCCGGTGGCGATGATGGCCGCATTCACGTATGGCAGACCGCGAAGCCCGAGAAGCCCCAAACGATCGACACCGGGCAGCCGGTTCGGGCATTGGCCTTTTCGGCAGGATCACGGTTGGCCGTAGCGGGTGCTGACGGCGTGGTTCGCGTTTTCGAATTGCCCAGCGGTCGGCTCGTACAACAACATGCATCGACCGGTGCCAGCGGGGCGATCAGGCATTTGCAGTATCGCCCCGGCGACAAAGAACTGTTGGGCCTGAGCGACAGTGCAGCCTGGCTGTGGTCCGACACATTGAAGCGATCGTTTGCCACGCGGCAAGCCGCGCCGCTGGCTGTGGGCCAAACGGCCGATGCGAAGCAGCTTATTATTGTGCACAACGACGGTGTGTTGAGCCGCTGGAACCCGACCGACGGAAAACCGCAGGGCGAAATCCGCCTGGTTGAGGGCGAAGTGCGCCGGGCGCTGGTCAGCAGCGACGGGAAGTTTGCCCTCGCGCTGAACAACAACGGACGGCTGGCGGTTGCCGACGTGGGGCAAGGCAAACCAGTGGGCGTTTTCGGCGTGTCTGCGGAAGCTACCGGTATGGCACTGGCCCGCGATGCAAGCCTGGTGCATCTGATCGATCGGCAGTGGCTCGTCAGCTACCGGGTGGCCGACGGGCAAGAACTTTCGCGACACCCGTTAGCTGGCAACGGGGCACCGCTCGTGGCGACATGGCCAGACGGTTCCGTCGTTGTGGCACGCGTGGGCCAGAAGACGCTGGCTCGTTGGAATGCACCGAGCACCGGTCCTCAGGCGAAACTGGAAGGCCACGGTTCGCACGTTTATGCGGTGGCATGGAGTCCGGACGGAAAACGGCTTGCCTCGGCCAGTGCCGACAAAACACTGCGGCTATGGAACGCAGCCGATGGCAAAGCGGTGGCCACCGGCCAAGGACATGGCGGGCCGGTTTATTCAGTGGCCTACCATCCGCAGGGCGCTCAATTGGCCACCTGTAGCAGCGACAAGACGATTCGTATCTGGAATCCGGACGATGCGAAAGCGGTGCGAACGATCAACGCCGGCATCGGCGACGGCTTGTACAGCATTGCCTACTCGCCCGATGGGGGCCAATTGCTCGCCGCAGGGCTCGACAAGGCATGGCACGTATTCAACATCACAGAGGACAAGCCGCTTCGAAGCGTGACGGGGCATTCCGACACGATTTATCGGGCCATCTACAACCCGGCGGGCAGCCGCGTGGCCACGTTGGGCTACTCCGGCAGCCTTTTCATTTGGGATGCGGCCACCGGTAAGATGCTGCATCAAGACAAGCTGCCCGTCCGCGCCGCCTATGCCATGGCCTATGCGCCCGATGGAGCTGAGCTGGCAATCGGCACCACCGACCCCCGTGTGATTCTTTATCG
>WGDQ01000177.1 GCA_015493185.1 Planctomycetaceae bacterium | reverse complement strand
GATGTTGACGAACCCCCTGCGACCGCGGTCGGAGCCGACGAAGCGTATGCCGTTGCAGCCGGCGAAGCAGGTTCAGTGGCTGTGGCCCCCGGGCCATGAGGCCGCTGCCGCGGGTCCGTGTCGGTCGAATCGGCAGAAGGAACGCCACGCCGGTCGAGCGGCACGAATTGCTCTGTGTATTCCAAAACGGTGCGGCGCGGATCGCCAATGGGCAAACGGCTGAAATCTCCAGCCCTCGCCGAACCGTCGGAGGCGTGGGATCGGTTAGCGCTATCGGCCGTACCGGCATAGATGCCCCAGCCGTGCGGTTGGGCTTGGATTACCGCGGCCAGAAGGCGGCGGCCAACATCGGACGGGATGAGCTTCAGCCCCGCGCTGCGGAATCGGTTGGCGTGCGCGTCCGAGGCGGCCATACCGGCTGCTTGCCATGGCCCCCAATGCAAGCTGATCGCGGGAACCCCGTGCTGGCGAAGCCCCATGCAGATCGCATCCATCCAAGCATTGGCTGCTGCGTAGCACGCCTGTCCGACGTTTCCGGTCAGCGCGGCCAACGACGAGTACACCACCAGAAAATCGAGCGGATCGTTCGCGAGGCATTGGGTCAGCGTGGCAAGGCCTTCCACTTTCGGCCGCATCAGCTCACGGAGTTGTTCAGACCACGCGTGCCGCAACAGCGAATCTCGCAATACGCCGGCCGTATGCACCACGCCGCGGACCGTCCGGCCTTGTTGGCGCAGGCTCTCTACGATCCGTCGCATCGCCTGGCCGTCGGCCACGTCGGCCGCGACAGGCCGGACGTCGATACCCTGTTGCCGCCAACGCCGCACGATACGAATACGCTGCGACAACGGATCTTCGCGACTGATCGACCGCAGGCAGGCTTCCCACTGCGACTCGGGCGGCAATCCCCTTCGGCCAACGAGCACCAGGTTTCGGGCTCCGAGCCCGACCAGCGTTTCGGCCGCCTCGATGCCGAGCGCCCCGAAACCGCCCGTGACGAGATAAACGCCATTCTCGGGCCACACCAACCGCCGTGGCCTCCAGTTCGTCTCGCCAAGGGGCTCCACGCCCATGTGCCAGGCTTGCCGGCCGAGTTGGACCACCGAACGTATGGCCTCGGGCCGCCGATCAAGCAAGCGGTCAACCAGCGCCTCGGCAGCATCGCGATAATGCTGCTCTGTGGCCGGTGGTTCGAGGCTGAAGCAGCCCAGGCGCCAGTCAGGATGCTCGAGTCGCGCCGCACGCACCAGCGACCAGATCGCCGCCGAATCGGGTTGCAATGCAGGGCGGTTGGCCGGCTGCGTTGGTCGATCCCACGTTGTAATCCAAAGATCGGGGCGCGACGACGCATGCTCGATCATGAGCTGCATCCATCGCATCGCGTTTTCCAGGCCCGCGAAATCGGACGATGTGGGCGTCTGCACAGCGCCGCATGCGACGCCGACGCTTCCCTTGCCTGCAAAACCGCCGGAACCGACCAGCACCACACCAACCGGGCGTTGTCCCTTCTGTTCCAATGCTGCCAAAAGGCGTTTCCATTGATCGCTCAATTGTTGCAGGTCGACGGTCGCGCGGCCGTTGGCGAGGCCGGCAAATCCGGCCCCGCTGCGAAGGCCGATGCCGTCGACACCGCGGCGCTTCAAGGCGGCCAGTATCGCTTCGGTGAATTTGGTATCGCGGTCGGACGAACCGCTGCACACAACCCATGTGTGGCCGGCGCTCGGTTGCGTGCCAGGCCTCACGAGATGCTGGCCGATTGCCTTTTGCGAGGGATCGGAGTCGTCGGCTTGCGTTTTGCACGAACCGGCTACGGCCGACTTTGCCGGTGTTTCCTTTCCAAGCGATCCGCTCCCCGGCATTGGCTTCCATGTCACGTGATGAAGCCAAGTGCGAAGCAGCGACGCGTCTGCCGGTGTGATCGTCGTTGACGACGGTGATGCCGACGAAGACGACAAAGACGGTGAAACGTCGGCACAGCGCTGCGCCGACGACCGAGTAGACGGTTGGGCGGGCTTGCCCGTGGCGGCCGCCTCCGCAGCATTGAGAGATTCGGTTTCCGGATCAACAATCCAATACCGCTGCCGCTGAAACGGATAAGTTGGCAACTCGACGCGTCGGCGGTCATAGCCCGATTCGAACGCCATCCAATCAATCGTCGCGTCGCTCAGAGCCAGCTCACTCAGCACGCGCAATGCACGATGCCATTGCCGTGGCGTCCAGCTTCGTGTCACGTCGAGCAGGCTCGAACGGCTCGAGAGTTGTCCGTCGAAAAGATAGGCGAGCGATTGGCCAGCAGAGCCGGCGTCCGATGTTCGCAACGCGCGCAATCGCTGCTCGATCGCGCGCCGCACGCTGGGCGTGGGGCACCAGCGATAGATGGCCACGCACACATCGGCCGACAGCGCGTCGATATGCTGACGCAGCACCGCCTCACTACGGAGCGGCTCTCCACCGTCGGCCGACACCGACTCGATTGGCTGCGACGATGCCACCACACACATTGGTTGCGGCACCGCAAGGTTCGTCGTACCCGTGGCTCCGGCAATCGATCCGGCGGCAATTCCCTCGCGGCCGATGCGTTCCAGCAGTTCGATCAAAGCTTCGGTCTGATCGACCAGCATCGCGCCCCGACAGGGCATCCGACGTCGGCCGACGTGCACCGTATAGCAGATGTCGCCAATCGGCGTGCCGGGTTGCCCACGCAGGTGTCGGGCGAATCGGTCGGCCAACTGTTGCAGCGCCGTGGGAGTCATTGCCGATAGCACGAGCAAATGCCACGGCCGCTCATTATCCAACGTGCGGCTGGTCGTGTTCGGCTGTGGGGGTTCTTCAACGATCACATGGGCATTGGTGCCGCCGAAACCGAAGGAACTGATGCCAGCGCGGCGCGGATGGCTACGGCGCGACCACGGTTGCCGGCGATCGACGATATAGAGCGGTGTGTTTTCCAGCGCCAGCGCCCGATTGGGCTGCTCAACGTGCAGCGTGGGCGGAAGCTCGCCGGCGCGGAGCGACAGCAGCACTTTGATCAGTCCGGCCAGGCCGGCGGCGGGCTCAAGGTGCCCGATGTTCGATTTCACCGAGCCGATGCCGCACCATTGCCGTTGCTTCACATCGCTCAATGCGCGCCGCAACCCTTCGATTTCGATCGGATCGCCGAGCACGGTGCCGGTGCCATGGGCCTCGATGTACGAGAGTGTTTCGGCCTCGATGCCTGCATCGTTCAAAGCCTCGCGAATCACGTCGGCTTGCCGCTGGCTGTTGGGCACCGTCAGTCCTGCCGAGCGGCCGCCATGGTTCACGGCTGACCCGAGCAAAACGCCGTGGATCGTGTCGCCATCGGCCAGCGCCTGGCGAAGCGGTTTCAGCAACACCGCGGCGGCGCCTTCGCCCAGCACGTAGCCGTCGGCCCGCGCGTCGAACGTTCGGCATCGGCCCGTGGGGGATAGCGCACCCAAACGGCTCATCACCTGGAAGTGCGAAGGAGCAAGCCCTGCCTGAGTAGCGCCCACCAACGCATGGTCGCATTCTCCTTGACGCAAACTTCGCATGGCCATGTGCAGCGCCACCAGCGACGAAGAGCACGCCGTGTCGATCGCCACGCAGGGTCCGGTCCAGTCGAACGTGAACGAAAGCCGGTTGGCAACTACCGATGTGGCGTTGCCCGTGCCCACGTGCAGGTCCATGCGCTGGGGTTGCCGCACAAGGCGCTGCAAATACTCGCTGGCCATGGCGCCCACAAAAACACCGGTGCGGCTGCCCGCAAACCCATCTCCGGCATAACCGGCGTGTTCGAGCGCCTCCCAGGCCACTTCCAGCAGAACACGCTGCTGCGGGTCCATTTGCTCGGCTTCGCGGCGGGAAATGTGGAACACCGAAGCGTCGAAACGGTCGATATCATCGAGCAGCGCGGCCCACTTCGAATAGCTCTTGCCGCGGGCCCGACGGTCGGGATCGTAGAACCGCTCAACCAACCATCGCTCCGGCGGCACCTCGTCAACGGCGTCGACTCCCTCAATGAGGTTCTGCCAGAACCGGCCGAGATCGGGCGCTTTGGGAAAACGACCGCTGTAACCAACAATGGCAATGGCCTCGCGCGGCATCTGGCCGATCGTCTCGTGCGAACGTTCCTGATCTTCTGCGCCAGAGCGCCGGTGGTCGGCGTTTCGCACGGCCGACTGTTGCGCATCCCAGCGCGCACGATCATCTGGCGCATCGCACGCCCTGCTGCCTTGGGCTGCTACCGCGCAATTGTTGTCGTCTTCTTCGCCTTCTTCGCTGCGTGGCGTGACCCCTTCGTTCCATTGCCGTACGCCGTGCTCTTCGACCAATGCCTTGGCCAATCGATCAAGCGTGCCGTAGTCGAAAAATACTGTTTGAGGCAACGACTGACCCGTCCGTCGTTCGAGCCATCGTGTCAGCTCGGCGGCAATGATCGAGTCGATGCCCAGTTCCAACAGCGGCTGGTCGCTTGCCACCCGATGCAGAGGCATTTCCAGCACACTTGCAATTTGCTGTTTCAGATAGCCACACAGCATCGATGAATCGAGAGGCCGTGCGCCGCTCTGTTGCGAATACCGCGCTCCCCCGGCCGGTCTGTCCGGCAACGGTTCTTCGGGCAACGATTCTTCGGGCAACACCGCATCGTCGGTCGTGCAGGCTGTGTTTTTCGGCCGCGCCACGTCCGTTTTTGTTGATGCTCCAGCGGCCTCGTTCGGTCCGGTGCTTCGACCGTTTGACGCGTCGGACCCCGGCCGGCTTCTCTCACCCGCGTGGGTCGATCCGATCGGCTGCTGGCTGCCCGACGATTCTTTCGAACGTGCGGGAATGGCGATCTCGTCGAACCACAAACGCTCGCGATCAAACGGATACGTAGGCAAAACGGGGCGCTCGCCCGAGCCACCCGTTTCCACAAGGCGCCAGTCGACTGCTGCTCCATGGACGAAAAGCACGGCCAACGTGCTGAGCAGCTCGACACGCATTTCGCCTCGGATCGCTTCAGTGGCGTCCGGTGTCGCGGTCGAGGGGCGGTGCGTTTTCGAATCGCCGTCGGCAATCGTTCTTTTCAGCCACGGACGAACGCGGCGGTCGAACTCGGCCCCTCGGCAGCTACGGGCAACCACGGCAAGGGCCGAAGGCGCCAGACGCTGCAACCGGGGAGCAAGCCACTCTTTCCAATCGGCCCACCGGTCGTGGTCCGCCGCATCGCAAAACACGAGCGACCCTTGCAACTGATGTCGCTGCTCCCAATCGGCCAGTTGTCGCAGTCGATCGGCCAGTTGGTCGCGGTATCGGGCAACAATCGCCACACGCCTTGACCACGCACGGCGGCTGGTACATGCCGTGAAGCAAAGCTCGGCCAGACCAGCCGCGTCAGCACGATTCAAGTAATCCACGTACCGACCAACCAGCTGGCGCAATGCCGAATCGGTTCTCGCGCTGAGCACCAGCACATGGGCCTCCGGCGAGTCCGTCGCAACCATGTGCGCACGGGGCTTTCGGGCTGCGGCGGGCGGCCCTTCGATCACCAAATGTGCATTGGTCCCGCCGGCGCCGAACGAGCTCACAGCCGCACGCATCGCCGGTCGACCGCCGGGCCAGGAACGCAGGCGATCGTTGATATAGAACGGTGTGTCTTCGATTCGTAACCGCGGGTTTGGCGTTTGTACGTGCAGCGTGGGGGGCAACTGCCCATGCTCGATGGCCAGCGCCACCTTCAGCAAACCGGCAATGCCGGCAGCGGCCTCCAAATGCCCGATGTTTGTTTTCACCGAACCGATCGCGCAGTAGCTTTCAGGCAATCCACGTGCCGACGCCGCGTTTGCGGGCGGCTCTTCTTGTTGTTCGCACGGTATCGGCTTGCTCGACGCCGCGGCGCGCTGGCCGACTGTGTCGCGCTGGGGCTTCGCGGCAGCACGCGAATCGGCAGGTCGCGGTGTTCCTGCGGCCCCTTGCGCCCAATGCAAGGAAGCGGTTTCGTCAACGTGCTGCGCAAACGCCGTCGCCAGGGCTTCGATTTCTATCGGGTCGCCCAGTGGTGTGCCGGTGCCGTGCGCTTCGATATAAGCCAACGTGCGAGGGTCGATGCCGGCGCGGTGCCACGCTGTGCGAATCACCTCGGTTTGCGCTTTGGGATTGGGGGCCGTCACGGCCATTTTCGAATGCCCGTCGTGATTGACGGCACTAGACCGGATAACGGCCACGATGCGGTCGCCGTCGTTCATCGCGTCGGCCAAACGTTTCAGCAGCACAACAGCCGCTCCTTCGCCGCGCACGTAGCCGTCTGCATCGCGGTCGAATGTTCGGACCACGCCCTGCGGCGATAGCATGCCGGAGCGGGCTAGCGCCTCGCTGTGCTCTGGCGCGAGGATCAGATTCACCCCGCCCGCCAACGCCATGTCGCTTTCCCCGCGACGGAGGCTCTCGCATGCCGTGTGGACGGCAACCAGCGACGAACTGCATGCCGTGTCGATAACCAGGCTCGGTCCGCGGAAGTTGAGCCAGTAGGAAACGCGATTGGCCACCATCGTGAGTGCGTTGCCCGAGCCAACGTGGGCATGCTGTGCCAGGCCGCATCGGTCGAGTAGTCGCAGATAGTCGGCGTTCGAGACACCGACGAATACGCCGGTTTTCGATCCGCTCAACTGCTCCACGCCATAGCCCGCTCGCTCGAACAGCTCCCAAGCCAGCTCGAGCATCAATCGTTGCTGAGGATCCATCAGTCGGGCTTCTTTCGGCGAAATGCCGAACGCCGCCGCGTCGAAACCTTGCATGTCGGAAAGAAACGCCCCCCAACGAGCACCGGCCGGCACGGCCGAGGGCGCTGATGGGTCGAGTTGGTTTGGATCGCGACCGGCCCACACCATCCGTTCGGCAGGCAAAGGCCCCAGGGCGTGCCGACCCTCGCGCAGCAAGTTCCAGAATTCTTCGGGCGACGAGGCGCCAGGAAACCGACAAGCCATTGCCACGATGGCGATCGACGACGACCAGGATGAATCGACCTCGGCCCGTTTCGTTTCGCCCGCCGGGCGTACTGTCGCCGTATCGGCACGACCACGGTTTCGGGCAATAGGGGCCGCCCTTTCTTCCGGTTCTTCTGACAACTCGTTTGTCGAAAGCGAATCGAACGGATCAAGAGGTCCAGCCCACTGCGTCGAGGGCTGGGCGTGCGAAGGCTGCTCTTGCCCGCCTTCGGACCGTGCAGCAGCCGATGATATGTCGTCGCGTCCGGCAGGCGACGTCGATTGCGCGACACGCGAAGTCCAGTCCGGCGCGATCCACTGTTGCACTGCCTCTGCGAAATGCCGGATCAAATAGCGGGCCAACTCCCCGACGGTCGGATGCGCGAAAACCCGCGTGGCGGGCAGATCAATGTTCAACGTCGTCGACAGCCGAGCGGCCAGCCGCGATGCCATGATCGAATCGAATCCCAGTTCCATCAGGTTCACATCGCGAGCAACCTGCGACGAATGCAAATCCAGCAGCGCCGCCACTTCCTCGGCCAGGCGAGCCGCGATTTGCTGCATCATTTGATCGGCATCCAAATCGAACGGGCCGCTGTCCGAATGGTGCGTGGCTTGTATCTCGTGCGCGGTGCCGCCACGGTCTCGATCTGCCGCAGAAAACGCAGAAAAAGCGTCCGCGGCCGGCCAAGATGCATCGCTGGGAAACAAGCGGCTCGCAGCGTCGGGTGCTTGTTCCTGCGCCGAACGATCGACCAGTGGCCTCACGGCCGGCACGGCCGAAGCACGCGGGGCATTTTCCGCGTCTCGCGACGCGTCGGGCCATCTCGGCAAAAACGGCCCTCGCGTCTTGCCAACGGTTGCTGATTGCCTCTGAATCAGCACCGCATACGATTGGCCTCGTTCCAGAGCACGGAGAAACATTCGCCGGCCGGCTTCAGCAGCAATCGGTACGATGCCCGCCTGCCGGCAAATGGCGTCAACCCCTTGCGGCAAGCGGGCCGCCATGCCAACGTCCTGCCACGGGCTCCAGGCCAGGCTCATCACAACACGGGCCGATCGCCGCAACGTCGGTCGGTGAGCCAATGCGTCCAACAGTGCATTGGCGGCAGCGTACGCGGCCTGTCCCGGATTTCCCCAAAGCGACGCGGCCGATGAACAGTAAACGAAGAAGTCGAGCCGCTCTTTCCGCAGCGTTCTCAGCAGTGTGATCGCGCCCTCGATTTTCGGCCGTACCACGCGATCGAAATCGTCCGGCGAGGTATCGAGCAGCGGTCGATCGTCCATCACTCCCGCGGCATGGACGACGCCATGAAGGTAGCCGAAACGGCAGCGGATTTCGTCGACCAGATTTTGAACGGACGTGCGATCGGTTACGTCAACCGTGGGCGTCCAAACCGTGGCCCCCGCGGCCCGCAGCGCTTCGACCGCCCGTATGCGATAAGCGACGGTTTCGGCATCGAGCCCCTTGGATCGTGAGGCGACCGTTTCAGCCTCGCTTCGGCGTGGCGCGCCGAGCGTTGCGGCCTGCGGTTCCTTGGTTGTCTTATCCGGCGCTGCCGCCTGTGTGTGGCGTGGCCATTGGTCCTCAGGCGGTAGGGCGCGCCGGCTAGCCAGTACGAGCGTTCGTCCAGGTTGTGCCAATGCCCGGGCAAGTTCCAACCCCACACCACCAAGCCCGCCCACGATCAGATAAACACCGTCGTCGCGCAAAACGCGCCCCAGACCGTGCAGGCCATTGCTCTGACTCGCGGCATGGCTGCCACCCGCATGTTGATGTTGATGCGCATGCTGCAATCGGATCGGCTCTTCGCTGCCCAAGGGCGTGCGAGTCTCGTCTGTCGAAAACCGCTCCGCTGCCTCGGTCGTCCGATCGTTTTGTTCCGTCGGCAGCCCCAGCGGCACGAGCCGGGGCGTAAACCGCCGCCGTTGGCGAACGACGGTTTCACCGGCGGCGTCGTACTGCATTTCTTGCCAAAGCATTTCCGCGAGCGTGGCGGCCGTTTCGCCGTCGGCGGACAGGTCGATGGCACGAACACGAAGGTCGGGCAGTTCCCGGGCTACCACCCGCACGAATCCCCACGACGCGGCCGCCCCTACGTGGCGAACTCGTAGCAACTGCGGCGAAGCTTTTTGCGCTCGCCGAACAGGTCGCCCTTTGCCGGCGTGCCGACTGCTCGGAGTGCGCCGCGCGTCGTGCTGTGGCTCGCCACCGTCCTGCAATGTGCCAACGGCCGCGTCGGTGGTGACGAGCCAGAGTTCCAAACCACGGTTGTCGCGGCACGCCAAGTGTCGGCTCAGCGCAAGTAGAAGATGCGCACCACCTAGCAGGTCGCGGCGCCACCGGGCAGGTGTATCTTCCTTGCTCTTGGTCGGTGAAAATCGGCAATGGGCCAAATGAACGATGCCCCGCAGCGGCGCGCAATCCGAGCGATCGAGCGTGCTGAAAACGCGTCCTAAATCCTCTCTAGCGTGGCGAGGTCGGACGACGAAACGGCCCCCGACGGAATCGTGCCGGTACCGTCGGCCAAAACCGATGCGCACGACGCGACAGCCAGCCGACTCGAGCCGCGAAGCCAGGTGCGAGGCGAGCGTTTCGGCCAGGCTGTCTCCATGTTCGCCCGCCGGCCGGGCGTCTTCGAACACGATCCATGTTCCCACGGGCACCGCCCGCAGCGAAGGCTGCTCAGCAGGCGTCCACAGCACGTGGTGGAACCAGGCATCGGGATTTGAAATGCTCGACGCGTCCGGGGCCTTCGTTGGTGTGCCGGTCGGGTCGCGCGATCGGCGCTCACGGTGGGAAGGGCCGTAATCGCCCGCCGAGTCGTCGATGCGTTCCGCCACCTGTTTCGTCG
>WGDQ01000176.1 GCA_015493185.1 Planctomycetaceae bacterium | reverse complement strand
ATCGGGCCTGGTTTCGCAGGCGATTTCCAACACCTCGGGTTCACATGCCAATTCAAGATTCAGCTTGACGGTCACCGTTTCTCGCAGCAGCCGTACGTCGCGGTCGAGAATGTGTCGGCGATCTTCGCGCAGGTGGATAGTGATGCCGTCGGCACCGCCAAGCTCCGCCAAGGCCGCCGCCCATACTGGGTCGGGCTCGTAGGTTCGCCGGGCCTGACGAATCGTGGCCACGTGATCGATATTGACGCCCAAATTCGGCATGCGACAACTTTCCCGTCCGCTCCGGCACCCACGCAACGAGAACACCCAACAGCGCGAGGGCGGCGCGAATTTCTGACAACCGAACCACCAGGAAAACAACGCCGCTACGCTCGCTGGCAGCAGCCGATGTCTGGCAACGTGCTCGACCGATTATAGCCATACAAAGCGGATGAACAACGCGCTGCACGAGTTGCGTGTGTCGCAAACGCCGAATACCGCACGGCGCAGCGCAAACACCGCGCAAAGCCGAGAAGTCGGAGGGGACGGCAACGTGAAATGACGAGAGGCGACAGCGGACGGTCGGGAAGCTTCTTTATGGCCGACCATGCCGTACGGACTGCGCCGCACCGAACACCGCTGGCGCACGCGACCAAGGCTACGGCCCATCCGGGCGTTCGATATCTGCTTCGCGGACAAGACGTCCGTTTTCAAACTCGCGGAGGATATCAGGCACACCGTCTCGGTCGACATCGTGGAGTACGATCAACCGGCGACGCCGGGAGTCGTACCGCAATTCACGGTGAGCGCTACGCAGCGGCTCGCGGCTCTCAATCAACGTGTTCCACAGGGGGGCGATGTCGGCGGGACGTTGCGCACCACCGCCACCCGGCTTGCCTGTACGCACCGCCAGATACACAAGCCCCGCAGCCAATACGATCAATAGGAAAGGCCGCCACAGCGTCCAACCGTCTGCTTCGTCGGTGTCGGCCATGCTCCAAGGTGGTTGCAACTCGATAACGGAGCGGCCATCGGTTTGCTCAGGCTCCTGGCCGCTTCCATCTCCAGGAGCGGCAGAGGAAGCCTGCAACTGCTGCTCGAGCGCTTCGGTGGCACGTTTGGTATCAGACGCAGCAACCTGCAGGACGAATACCGGCTGCCAATGTCCGGCTACGGCATCGAACTCATCACGTTGTTCGATGCGCGCATCGATTCCCAACTCGACCAACGTAGCTTCGAAGAAACCGGCATCGGCCAGGTTTGCCAGCCGCGCGATGGGCACCCAATGGGGATTGTCGTTCATGGGCTGGCTGTCATTCATTTGAAAAGCCGATGCAAACAACGTGCGACGCTTGAACTCTAGAACGCCCAGCGTGTAGCTCGTCTAACACTGCCAATAGCAAAAACAGAAACGCCGGAGCATCCAAGATGGGCGATCCGGTACTGCACGGTAAAAAACAGCCTAACGAAGCATCGTAGCTGCGGCGAGATGATTTCCCGCGACAGCAAGCCGTCCTCGGATCTCGAAATCGGCTCGAGCAAGTCCTGCTCGCCAAGCGGAAGCAACGTGCCAACGGTCGTCGTTGGGTTAGCAGCAAGCTGGTTAAAGGGCTTATGGTCGTCGCACCAACGACCGCAGGGGCCTTAGCCCCGTAGCATCAAGCGGCGATCGAATGCCCGAAACAGAAATGGCAATGCTCTCGATAGACCAAAAGGCAGAAGAAATAACCTGTTCGATCAGTACAAACCGACCTATTGCGCACGTTTTTGTGCGAGTTGGAAGGACTTGAGCTAAGATTCTCTTCAGAGCTGGTGTACAACTTTTCTACGTGCCGATCAAGCCGCTCGACGTGGATCCGGAAGGCCCTGTTCGTCGACGTTTTCGCCGCCTTTCACTGGATCGGCATCACCGGTTCTGCCCTGGGAAAGTCGCCTGCTTCTTGGCTTACGCAATTTGCTGGCTTCGCGCACGACTGCTCGTGGGCGTGGGGAAATCAAGAGTTGTAATGGTGGGCGAGCTCCCACAGTTCGTTCCTCGCGGTCACCGAAAAAAGTCGTTTCGCTTCGCCACCGCCTGCTGCGCAGGCTGCCGACGCAAACCGCCTTGGACTACGCACCAAAGACGACCGGAACACCTGCTATGAAGTGCCATGACCTGGCTGCCCGCATCGAACAGCTCGAACCGAATGCCCTGCCACGCGACATTTCTCGTTTGTGCCTGCTGCTGACGAACTACGTGGACGACCTCGACGCCCTCGACACCGATGAGCAGCTGGCCAAGGTTTGGCGCGAGATGGACATGCGTTTGCAGGCGGCAACCGACCAGCATGCGGCGATGACCGATGAACTGGAGGCACTGGCCAACACATCGCCTGAATGCTTTACGCCCGAGCAGATTTGGGTGTTGATCCGCGCCATCAAGGTGCAAAGCCAGGTTCTCCAGCTTTACGTGGGTAAGCCGGAAATGGGGCAGCCGTGAGCGCGGCGATCTCTGTTACACTTCCCCGATCGTGGCACGAGCCGTCGGCAACTGATCAGGCAAAGGCCGGTCGACTGCTCACACCGTGGCGACTTATGAGCGGTGCGGTCGGACATCGGGGGATCCACGCATCTGCCAAAGGTCGCGGCACTTCCTCAGCGGTCGGCTCTTGTTCTGACCATTGCTCCTGCGGCAGGGGATTTCCGTCAGGCCAACGACGTTCAGGCCGTAAGGGCGTATTGCCAACTCGCCGCACTGTTGTTGCAACCATCGACCAGAAACTCCGCCGACAACGCATCAACTCGCCCAGACGGTGCACCGCTTTATGT
>WGDQ01000175.1 GCA_015493185.1 Planctomycetaceae bacterium | reverse complement strand
GCACATAGGCCTGATAGCGGTTGGGCCGCATCTGCGGATCGCGCAGTGGGTCGTAGCTTTCGAAGCTCTGCTGCACCTCGTCGCGCGAACCGCTTTTACGATCGAGGCTCACCTCGAGTTGCGGACCCGCACCGGCAGCGATCTTTTCGAGCAGTTGGGGTATTTGGTGCAGTTGGCCGGGGCCCACCACCAAATCGACAAACGGGGCCCGCTCGAAGATTAACCGCTGATCCTTTTGCGCCATGCAGCCCATCACACCGATGATCTTGTCGGGGTGATGCTCCTTGGCGTGCTTCAACCGCCCGAGCGCGCTGTAGATTTTGTCTTCGGCATGCTGGCGCACGCTGCACGTATTGAACAAAATCGTATCGGCCTGGCGCGGATGATCGACCAACTGGTAGCCCGCCTTGCGCAGCGTGGCCACAACCAGCTCGCTATCGAGCATGTTCATCTGGCAGCCGACCGTTTCGATATACAATCGCTTGGGCATCTGGTTCGGATGTCTCCTTGGTGGTGTGTCGAGCGGCCCGTGCCACGGCCGGTCCACCCAGGGTCAGCGCCGCCGGAACCTGAGCCGCCGCGAGGCAGCGCCGGCAGGCAGTCGTCGGGAAAGGGCTGCGACCACGCTCCCCGAAACCACCGGCGAACGCCGTGTGCCGCGCGCCACGCCCATGAGGGCTGGGCTTGCCCGAGGTTGGCCCGTCCTTCCTCGGTGCTCAGGACCCGCGATCGCGCGGGTTCGCGACACGACCGCTCCGGCGGCGCCTGGGCCGGCGCGCTGCGGTAGCGTGGCCGGACGCCGTTGCGGTGAGCCAGCCATCGTCTTTGATTGTGGACCGCGCGGCAAGATTGGGCAACCGCCGCATGGCCCGTTGGGGGAGATTGCAGGCAGAAAAAGGCCCGAAGCTGGTCCAACGGCACCGGCATCGCCGGGCTCGATGTTTCAAACCACGGGGCCGGCCAGTCAGGCCGCCTGCCGCCGAGCGGCCTGCTTCATGTCCGAAAGCTTCTTCATCCGCTGCGCCTGCTCGGCCTCGCCTTGCAACTGGGCAATAAGCTGGTCGCGACGTCGGATCATCAACCGAACCAAGGCAACCACCGCCACGTAAGCAGCCAACATCAGCAACGCAATATCCCAACCGTCCATGATTCCAGAGGCCTCCTGCCGCCTGAGATGACAAAGCGAAAAATCGCAATCAAAACCACACGCCGGGCGCTGCCGCGCATCCGCCTGATGGAACAGGACACGTCGGTGCCCCGACATCGACCGGCCAGGTAAAGGTCGCATGCGGGCCAAACGCAAAGACAGCCTGAACCCAATTACGGCCGCCCCGAACGACCAAGAAGGTCCGCCGGGGTTGCAACGCCCTTTTTGCGCATCTTACCGCGCATGCAAGACATGCCGCGATAGCGATTCCAGACACCCGCAGGCCCGCAGGCCCGGAGCAGAGTCGCGGACTCGGCGGATCGGGCGGCTTTGGTGGCTGCCGACCTGTGCGACCTTCTCTGTTTCCATTTCCGATGCGGTTGTTCAGGTCGGAAGCAGCCTCTGAAGCAGCCACGTCGGCGGCACGGTCGGCGGCCGATGGCACGCATCGCGAAGCCGGTGGCTGCGTCGGTTTTTGGGCAAACGTGGCTTTGGGCAAGCGATCAGGGCATGCCATGCTCGCGATCCGGATGATCGGACGGGCTACGCGAATATCGGGCCGCGCTGTCTCTTATCTCTCGTCCGGCGGCCCGAAGCGCTGACCCGGCTCGATCGGGTAGCCGCGAAGAAACTCGGCTGCGGTAAGCCACCGTTTGCCGGCCGGTTGCACCGATTCGATTCGCAGGGCGCCATCGCCGGTGGCCACCACCAGGCGGTCGCCGCGGGCAATCAGTACGGTACCCGGTTCGGCTCGTGCCGGTAGCCGCGACGTGTCCGCCGGGCCTGCCGCAATGCCGGTGTCGTTCTGAGCCAGTTCTTTTTCGTCAACGGGCGTGGCCCGACCGATCGCCAGCCGCAGCGGCTCGCCCGAGCCGCGGTGCCAGAACGTATAGGTGCCCGGCCAGGGCGTCATGGCTCGGATGTGATTGCGGATCGCTTCTGCACTGCGGTGCCAGTCGATCAGACCATGCTGTTTGGTCAAACGCGGGGCGCGACTTGCTTGCTGGTTGTGCTGCGGCTTGGGCTCCGCTTTTCCCGCTTCGATGGCGTCGATCGTTTCGATCACCAATTGGGCGCCCAGACGCGCCAAGCGCTGCTCGAGCTCGTTGGCCGTTTCGTCCGGCTCAATCTCCACGGCCTGCTGCGCCAGAATGGGGCCCGCATCGACTTGCGGCACGAGCTGAAAGACCGTCACCCCCGTTTGTTTCTCACCGTGGTAAATGGCCCATTGCACCGGGGCCGCGCCACGGTAGCGGGGCAAAAGCGAACCGTGCAGGTTGATGGCCCCATGCGATGCCACGGCAATGGTTTCGGGCCGCAGAATCTGGCCGTAATCGGCTACCACCAGCAGCTCGGGCTGAAATCGGGCCAACGCAGCCCGCGCTTCGGGCGCGTTGATATTCTCCGGATCGAGAATCGGTACATCCTGTTCCCCGGCGATTTCCCGCATCGGTTGAGGTGGTGTTTTACGTCGTCGCCCCTTTGCCGGCCGCACCGGCTGCGTGACGAGCACCACGACCGCGTGCCGCGACCCCAACAACGCGCGAAAGGTGGGCACGGCGAACGGCCCGGTTCCCAGCATCGCAACCCGCATCGTGTCTCACTCATTGCCCCGTGCACAGGGCAGAAAAATGTTCGGGACAGACGAACGCTTAGTGTCGCCACACGCCTTGAAACCGGCGTGACGGCTCCGAACCCCCCCGCGGCCACGTCCGGCCGACTGCCGCGCCGCTCGGGTTTCAAGGCCAGCGACCGCGACGCACTGCTGCCGGCTTTGAAAGAATGCAATCGTACGCGTCGCGCCCCGCTGAAAGCAAGCAGCGCAAAGCCGGCCGCCACCCACGGACTCGGCGAAATTTTTCCAATCCGACGTCGGCTCGTTCGCCGCGGTGTGTGGTCCCGATATGGCTCGCGGCGGCGTTGCGGCGGCAGCGGTTCGGCACCTTGCCCACACGGGAAGCGATCGGATCGACCTCAGGTGCGCAGCCGTTCCAGTTCGAGCAATCGTTGCCTGATCTGCTCG
>WGDQ01000174.1 GCA_015493185.1 Planctomycetaceae bacterium | reverse complement strand
TGCTGCGAAACGCACCTCGCCATCCATGCTCGATGGATATCTTCGGGCACCTTTTCGACGGATCAAGCCCATACGACAGGCCGATTCGAGGTCTCGAAAAACGCTCCTCGAACCCAACAAATCCGGAAAGAGCTTCTTTTCAGGAAAAGTCTGTAGCAAGCCCCGATACTGCTACAGGAAAAGCCCGACGATCCGGAATCCGTCTCGCTTTCGGCAAAGGGCCAGGGCCGCGGTTTACGGGAAGCTGTAGGCGGGATTCTTGGGGTCGAAATCCAGATCGGTGAAGCCCTGGTTCAGCTTCACGTTGAGATACGTGTACTCTTCGGTCAGCAGGGGTGGGCCGCCTGGCTCTCGCGGCCAGTCGTAAGCCTCGTAGCGGATCGGAATGTTGTACACGTCGTCAACGTAGATTCTCGCGAGATGAAAGCGAAAATTGCGCCGCGGTACGGGGTGTTTTGCCTGAAGGCAGATACACGAACGGCCGTTGATCTTCGCGCCATGGAAAACCTGCACTTCACATTCACCATATTGCGTGTCGTTTTCGCCGATCGCGATCAACTCTCGCGTCAGGTGCAAAAAGCCCACTTCGGTAATCGGATATTTATTACCTCGCATCGCAATCATGCCGCGAGGGTTAAGAGACACCGTACCGATGGCTCGGGCTTTGAGGCCGGTCGTGTGGCCCCAGAGTTTCCCGTTATTGGCTCCCTCGACGTAAATGCACTCCTGTCCCCGCATTTTCGGCGGGCCGAGGAAATACATATAAACGCTGAAAGGCTTATGTCTGACCTTGCAGAAAATATATTGGTAGTCACCCAATTCGCCATCGATCCGCTCACGTTTGACCAGCGTGCACGAGTAATCGCGTATCTGCTCCATGCGCCGCAACCCAGCGCGGGCCCACCGCAGGGCAGGCATAAGCGGGTGCTCGCCGGGCATAGCCCCCAAACCGTTCAAATACTCGATCAGCGGGGGATCGTGAGGTGAAAGCTTTTCGGCGAGGCGAACTGGCTGAGATGGCGTCGCGGAGGCGGCCGAAGCATTCGATCTCGCAGACGCGGCCGGCGCGGTCGTGGCAGGCATCTGAGCTGCCGCGTTTTGCGACATCCAGGCAACGCTCAACACACCCAATGTCCCGAAAGCCAATAGTCGCGCACAAGCTCGTCTCATAAATGGCAACTCCCTGCCGTAAAAACCAGTTATCATGGTGCCGGCCACGGGGGCCATTGCTAGCCAGCAACCTCAACAGCGCCTTGTGTGCTAGCTGTGACAGCAGCGACCGGAAAACGGGCGACCAATTGGGTGATGAACAGCAATCGGCGTACCACAAGCTGCTGTACCCCGGTTCGGCAACAGGCCAAACCACACTCAAGTTGGCCCTGCCAAACAACTTGCTCCGTCATTACAATGGCACCTGCCTCTTCTGCCCATTGAGGCGCCTTTGGTATCTATCGCCGCTGGGTTTGGAGAAATTTACAATGGCCGAACGCCCCCGGCACCGACAACGTAGTCGTTGCGACCGGCCCAACAATCACCGCTGCAAGTCTCGAACACCAGCGACGTGTCGTAACGTGAACATTTGCCACACCCTCTCCGGAGTACGTAGCTTTTGAGTGCCGAAGAAAGACCTGAAATCGCCGTGATTGTTTCCATGCCGTTTGGCGAGAACACGTACGTTGCCAACTTGCCTGGGCGCAGCGACTGTGTGATCGTCGATCCAGGACTGGAGCCCGACAAGATATTCGAATATCTCGATAAACGAGGTCTGCAACCCGCTGCTATTCTGAACACGCACGGACACGGCGACCACATTGGTGGCAATCAGGCGCTCAAGTCGCGATGGCCCGAGATCCCGCTTGTCGTCGGTCGCCACGAAGCGTCGAAGCTGACGGACCCGATGGAGAATCTCTCCGGCCTGGTAGGCGGCGATGTTGGCATCATCAGCCCACCGGCCGACGTGCTGGTGGACGAGGGCGACGTTTTCGAAGCAGCAGGGTTTCGCTTCCATGTGCTCCACACACCCGGCCATTCATCAGGGCATGTGGTATTCATAGACAAAGACCACCGCCCTTGGATCGTCTTCGGTGGCGACGTGCTCTTTCAAGGCAGTATCGGACGAACCGACTTTCCTGGTTGTAGCTTCGAAGAGTTGGCTCGGTCGATTCACACGAAGCTGTTTACGCTGCCCGACGATACCATCGTGCTCAGCGGCCACGGCGAGCCCACCACGATCGGCCACGAAAAACAACACAACCCCTTCGTCGGCGCACCCGCCGGATTCCAGGGCTGAGGCATCAGCAATACCGTAACGTTCGCACAACTCGGGCTGGTGCATCACGTCCCTTTGTCAAGCTCTGGTCCGTAGCGGTTCTCCGCGTAGGTAAAGAAAGCTCGTTTTATCGGCCGTACTGCTTCTCGAACGCACTGCCACAACAAATCGCTGTGGCCAATCCGTCCGAACCCCTGCTGCAAAACGGTCGCGATGGCGCCTTTCGGCGCAGAGAATTACCGACCCGCTGCCCGAAGCTGCCCGTCACGGCAGGCCAACCGCCGCACTTTCTGCCCCAGGGGCCGCAATCCGCAGGCTCCCGGGAGCCCACAAGGGGAAGTTCCAATGGCTACTTGGCCCCTTTGCCCGAAACGGGACACCTCTTACAATGACCACACGTTCTGAGGCTGTAGCTCAGCCGGTAGAGCAACGGACTTTTAATCCGTAGGTCCGGGGTTCGAGTCCCCGCAGCCTCATTTTTTTCTCGCCACGTCTTCAAGGTGGCCACTGGCTGGCTTCCCCTGGCCACGTTCATCTCTCGCGTCTCTAGCACCTGCCTGGTGTGCGAGCATCGGGCTGCGTTCGCCCACTGCAATATTCCCCAGACGTGCACGCACGGGTCGCACCACTGCATTCGCAGATTGCAAAGATGTGGTTGCACGTCCGAACGTTGCTGGCCTAGAATCCCAACGAGGGTAGCCCACAAAGGGCCTGCGCAGGCATCAGCAGCCGTGGAAAGCCCCACGGAATACGATTTCTCCAGGAAACAAACAGGCGTTTTTTCTTGAGCGACAAATCCAAAATTCAAATTATCGGCATTGGCGACGACGGGCTCGAAGGCGTGTCGGAGACCGCGCGGCAGATGATCGAGCAAGCAGATCTGCTGGTGGGTCCAGAAGAAGCGCTGGCGAGAGTCCCAAACTCGGGCGCTCAACGACTTTCAATCGATGCCGACATCAATGAGGCCGTCGAGCGTTTGCGCGCTGCGGGCGAGGATGAGCGCATCGTGGTGCTGGCCACGGGCGACCCGCTGTTTTACGGAACGGCTCGATACCTATGCGAAAAGGTGGGAAAAGATCGTTTCGAGGTCGTTCCCCACGTTAGCAGCATGCAACTGGCCTTCGCACGCGTCAAAGAAAGCTGGGAAGAAGCCTATCTGACTGATTTGTCTCAACGCCCGCTGACAAACATACTCGACCGGATTCGCGTGGCGGAAAAGGTCGGTTTGTTCACCAACGAGACACAAACACCGGCCGTCGTCGCGAGAACCCTGCTAGAGCGAAAGATCGACTATTTCACGGCCTATGTCTGCGAAAACCTCGGCTCACCTGACGAGCGGGTTACTCGCGCCGAATTAGCGGACTTAGTCGATCAGCAGTTTGCACCGCTGAACGTGATGATCCTGGTACGCAAGCCCGATGTGCCGGATCGCCCAACAGAAGCGATAGGCCATCGTCTGTTCGGCAACGCCGACGATGCATTCTTGCAATCGAAACCCAAGCACGGCTTGCTCACACCGGCTGAGGTGCGTGCCATGGCTTTGGCGGAAATGGACCTCGGGCCGCGCAGCATCGTGTGGGACATCGGCGCCGGCAGCGGATCTGTGTCGATCGAAGCGGCTCAAATCGCCTCGAGCGGCACGACATACGCCATTGAAATGGACCCGGAGGACCACGCTCTGATTATCGCGAACGCCGAGCGCTTCGGAGTGCAGAATCTCGTGCCGATTCTCGGACGCGCTCCGGAAGCATGGCAGGAACTGCCAGATCCCGACGCCGTGTTCGTCGGCGGTAGCGGTCGCGAGGTGTGCCGGATCGTGGAAGCGGCATACGAGCGGCTTCGCGCGGGCGGACGGCTCGTGGCCAATGTAGGCAGCATCGAAAATCTGGCAGCCGTTCACGAATCGCTCGGACGATTGAACCCGCATGTGAATGTCTGGATGATCAACATCGCGCGGGGCACACATCAATTGGATCGCATCCGTTTCGATGCTCTGAACCCCACGTTTCTGCTCGCCACGATCAAGCCACAATGAGCGACGAGCCGATCGAACATCTCGATGTCGTTGCCGTTGGTGCGCACCCTGACGACGTAGAAATCGGTTGCGGTGGCACGCTGGCTTCGCTAGCGCGACAGGGTTATCGCGTGGGCATCATCGACCTGACAGACGGCGAGCCGACTCCCGGCAGCCCCGGACCTCATGTTCGTTGGCGCGAGGCACAGGCAGCAGCACAGTGTCTGGGCGTCGATGTGCGCATCTGCCTTGAGCTGACGAACCGCCGACTGTTCGATACACAGGAAGCTCGTCTTGCACTGGCGCGGGAGCTTCGCCGATATCGCCCCCGACTCGTGTTGGCCTTGGCAGGCAAAACGCCGCTCGCCTCCCCCGATCACTGGCAAACGGGGCAGATCGTCGACGCAGCCCTCTACCTTAGCGGAAAAACAGGCTACGATGCCTCGCTCGACGCGTCGCATCCGCCACACACGGTCGAGGCTTTGCTGTACTACACGCTCATTTTTGGCGCGGCCGGGCACCCCGATCTTGGCACCGATATCTACGTCGACGTTAGCGAAACGCTTGATGCGAAAGTCGCCGCCGTTCGCTGCTACGCCACGCAGTTTCCGCCCGCCAAGCAGTACGTCTTCGATCGCATTCAATCAATGGCGATCGAGCGTGGCATTTCGGCCGGGGTAGGAGCCGCTGAACGTCTCGTTTCGCCACGCCCACTGGTCACCACGAATTTGATCGAGACGATCATGGCATAAAAGCCCTGACTCATTGGCCGACGCCAACCGGCCGATTTGTCATTCGCCGATCCAGAACACCGGCTCGGCGCGTCATCCACGGGCAGATCTTACTGCCGTGTTCCTTAAAAAAACCGGCTCAGACGCGGCGGCACTCCTGCAACGCGTTTACAACGCGCTGGATGTCGCTGGCAATAGGTGCCTCGAACTCCAGACGAACCCCTGTACGTGGGTGACGCAACATTAGCTTGCGCGCGTGCAACGCTTGGCGATCTAGCAGTACGGTTTCATCGTCTCGGCGGCAGATTTCGCCCAAGGTGATACGCCGTCGCCCACCGTAAGCGCGATCACAGAGAACCGGGCAACCGATCGAACTAAGATGCACGCGGATTTGATGCGTGCGGCCCGTGCGGGGAACGATTCGCATCGTGGTGAATCCATCGAACCGCTCCAGCACCTCGTAAAAAC
>WGDQ01000173.1 GCA_015493185.1 Planctomycetaceae bacterium | reverse complement strand
GCCTTATGGCCTCTGATAGCCTACAAGGTTCGGTGCCTGTTCAATATCGAAATCAGAGCGCGGCATGCAGAAACAGCAGGAGAACGGTTGGCCGCGGGCTGATGCAGCCGACATGTTGCGCATCCGAGGTGCCCGCGTACACAATCTGAAAAACCTCGATCTGGATATCCCCCGAGATCGCCTGGTGGTGATTACCGGATTGAGCGGATCGGGAAAAAGTTCGCTGGCGTTCGACACCATCTTTGCCGAAGGGCAACGGCAATACATCGAGAGCCTTTCCGTCCATGCTCGACAATTCCTGCATCAGCTTCAACGTCCGGACATCGACCTGATCGACGGGCTTCAACCGACGATCGCCGTTGACCAGCGTCCGGGTAATCTGAATCCCCGTAGCACCGTGGCCACGGTGACGGAGATTTACGATCACATGCGGCTCTTGTGGGCTCGCGTCGGACAGCCGCACTGCCCGGAGTGTCGCGAGCCGATTCGGCAACAGTCGCCCGAGCAAGTCATCGATGCGATTCTCGCATTGGGCGAAAAGCAAAAGGCGATCGTGCTGGCGCCGTATGTGCGCGGCCGCAAGGGGTTGCACAAGGAGGTGTTGGAGAAGATTCGCAAGGCCGGTTTCGTGCGGGTACGGATCGACGGCACGATTCACGATATCGACGCCGTGCCGAAGCTGGTGCGGCAACGCGAGCATCACATCGAGGCGGTGATCGACCGGTTGGTCATTCGTGACGGCATCCGTTCGCGGTTGTCCGAAGCGGTGCAAATGGCAATCCGACACGGCGAGGGGGTATTGATCGTATCGTCGCCGACGTCGCGCCAAAGGGGTCGAAAAAAACAAGACGACGCCCTCGCGTGGCACGACACGCTGTACAGCACGTTGTTCGCCTGCCCGCGCTGCCGGGTGAGCTTCGACGAGTTGGAGCCGCGTACGTTCAGCTTCAACAGCCCCTACGGCGCGTGCCCTGCTTGCGAGGGTTTAGGGCACGTGACCGAGTTCGATCCGGAGTTGGTGCTACCCGACGAGCGGCTTTCGCTGGCCGACGGCGCCGTGGCCGCGTGGCGCACCTCGAAGGCGAGTGAACCTCGCGGGACCAAGAAGGCAATTCGGCAGTTTGCCGATAAGGCGGGATTCAGCCTCGACACGCCACTTGAAGAACTGCGCCCCCGTGTGCGGGAGAAACTTTGGCGAGGAGACGGCCGAGGTTTCGAGGGCCTGTTGATCTGGCTTGAAAAGCAGTATGCCACCGCCACGCGGCAACCGTTGCGCGAGCACCTGGAAATGTTTCGTGGCCAAGTTCCTTGTGCCGAGTGCGGCGGCGCGCGGTTGCGCAAAGAGGCGCTCGGCGTGCTCGTCGACGAGACCGCGATTCATGAAGTCGGCGCAATGTCGGTCGAAGCGGCGGCCGAGTGGTTCGGCGAGTTGAAGTTTGCCAAAGACCAGCGACCCGTTGGCAAGCCCGTGGTCGAAGAAATTGGATCGCGGTTGGATTTTCTGATCAAGGTGGGGCTTGGTTACCTTACGCTCGATCGCGCCGCCCATACGCTCTCGGGCGGCGAAGCGCAACGTATTCGGCTTGCCAGCGGGCTGGGGTCGGGGCTGGTCGGCGTATGTTACGTACTGGATGAACCCTCGATCGGCCTGCATCCGCGAGACAACGAACGATTGATCGACGCGCTGTGTGAATTGCAGCAACAGGGTAACACCGTGCTGGTTGTCGAGCACGACGAAGCGACCATGCGGCGATCGCACCACTTGATCGATCTTGGACCCGGCGCCGGGCCGCGCGGGGGGCGCGTGGTGGCCGAGGGCCCACCCGAGAAGGTGGCGGCCGAGCCCGATTCGCTGACCGGTCGCTACCTTGCCGGCCACGAGTCGATCGCCGTTCCGGCCAAGCGGCGCAAGGTCGCGCTGAGCAAGGCGATACGGATCGAGGGCATCGAGACCAACAACCTGCGCGGTATCGGCGTGGCGTTTCCGCTCGCCGCGCTGGTTTGCGTGACGGGCGTGAGCGGATCGGGAAAAAGTTCGCTGGTCGAGGAAACATTCGCCCGCGCGGCACGGCGGCGATTGGGTTTGGGCGGGCCGAAACCGGGCCCGTTCACGGCGCTGCGTGGGCTGAGTCGTATCGATAAGT
>WGDQ01000172.1 GCA_015493185.1 Planctomycetaceae bacterium | reverse complement strand
GGCATCCTTATGTATTTCTGGGAAGGTCAACGCGTCACGCCCATTAGCCCAATGGGTTTTCTTGTCGCCACCGGTGGAGCATTCCTGTTGCTCTTCTTCTACCGCCTGCTAGCGGGTCGATTCTTTATCGAAGGCGAAGACTTTCGAAGCCGCCGCGCCGGCCTGCGACGGCGGCGGATCGCCCGACGTCGCGCAGCCGATGTCGTTTACTACGACGACTGAGGGTTAATGGGCACGACGTCCGCTGCCCCTCCGCAGAGCAAGGCTTTTCCTCCACGCAGGCAGCGTCTCCTTGAAGCTCACTCCGCGCGACTGAGTTGCCACGCCGATGGGAATGCTGAGGAATCGTCCGCTGATGAAGAGGAGGGTGAAAGCTCCTCCCCTCAAGGAGACTGGATCGCGGGCATTACCGACGGTACATCGAGCTTTGGGCCACACAAAAGGCTGAAGAATTTTGGCTCCCCGCAGCCGGAGTGAGCCTTCCAACGATTTGCTCGGTCAAGACTTCGTACGCGAGTCTGTTCCTAATCTGGTGCAACCGCCTCGGCAAAATACGCTTGGCTTCGGGGCCCGATCGCTGCGGATGCAACCTCTCAGGCATTCTGACGTCGGTGATTTTTAGGCCGCTTTCGTCGGGCGGCTCATCAAGTCGCGGACCAGCCGCTTCACCCGCAGGGCCTGCACGCGAACGGCCGTGTTGGCAAAATGCGTGTAACGGCAGCTTTCGACAATCGAGGTCAACCAATGGCGCTTGTATTCCAGATGCCCCGCACCAAGGTTGATCAGTCGGTCGCCTCGCAGAAAACTATCCTGAATCATGCTTCCCAGGAGAATCTTGCCGACACCCTGCCGAGCAAAATCCGCGTCGTAACCGGTCCGTAAACCGAAAACCTCTCCTTGGCAATGATAGTTGTAGGCGAAGGCGACTGGTCGATCGCCGACGTAGAGCAGGTTGATATCGACGTTACCGCTCTTGCTCGCCAAGGCGTGAATCTCCCGCAAGAACGATCGTACTTCGTCGTGCGATAGCGTGTTGCCCGTCGTCGAAGCTCCCTGCCAACTGCGTCGGGCAAGTGTTTCACAGGTGTCATAGAGGTCCCACCGCGGATCACCTTCACCGTCAGCGGCAGCGAGAGGCCGGTAACGTACATAGCGAATCTCTCCCAGTTCAGCCAGCTTCGAACGGCAACGACGGAGCTTGTTCCGCCAACGATCGCTATGCGACATCCAATAGTCGTGCCACGATCCGCTCGTGTCGATCAGTCCTACTTGATCCCAAACGCCTTGCATGGCCTGAAATCCGTTGCATCGCATAGCTGCGGGCGTGCGTCCATGATCGCATCCTTGGCGGTCGACCCAGCGCAGATCAATCATGTCCCAATCACGGCGAGTCCGCTGAATGTGCGCCAACCCCAGCGCCAGCGTCGCTGTGGGATTCGGGCCAATAGGACCGTAAAACGCCCCCCAATTGCCCATCGGATACGTGAGCACTCGAACCGTCCCTACCTTTGTCGGTTCGCGCTCGACAACCAGCGGCAAAATGCCCAACGTCTCCCCACCGCCTTCAACCACGATCACCCGTAGCCGCAGCCGATCCGCATGATGCCGAACATATGTTTGCAGCCAATCGAGCGATTGGAAGTAATTCGCATGACGGGTCTGGTTCAGCAGCATCCGCCAGCGCAAACGATACTTTTCCAGGTCTTCCAGCCGATTGATTTCGATGCAGGCGCTCATGATTGAAGAAGTCACTTTTCGGCAAGGATTGGTTGCGAGCCCTTGCGGTCGAGGACTCGTCTCGAGAGGACGCGATAGCAGAACCGCAACCCGCGTACCCCGAGTCAACCAAAGGCCTCATATCGACACATCCTCTTAACATAACGCGACTTGCTGCGTGTTTCCAAAAATCGACACACTGCACGGCGCGCTGCCGATAGGAGACGCCCCCGTTGCCAAAAGTCGACGCGACCATGAATCCGTATCCTGGTCGGCTGTGTTTGCAGCTCGTGGCGGACTGTTCCACGGCACCCCCATAGGTGGGGTTATCGCCGACCGCTCGGTAGCGTCTTCCGGCCCATGTTTCCCCCCGAGGATTTGTCGCGCCGAGCACGCCACCCCAACGGCCAAGCCGCAATCCGATCCGTGCCTTCTTGCTGGCTAGCCTTATTTCACTAACACCCGATCACGCAAGATGTTAAGCTTCGGACAGTGACGTTCTCTCAAGGTGGCAGGGGCGGCGGGCGCTATCAGAAACTCCGAAGTCCAGCGAAACATTCGATGCGTCACCGTGTTGAATCTTATTGAGGCCACAACGAACGATGCGACGCCCAACACATGGCGTGCCCATCGCGTGGATGCGAACCCATCCGACAAAGGCCAAGCCGTCGCCAACCAAGACGGTTTCCAGCGGTCTGTGCAGTGCGGCTTTGGTGGCCGAATACGGGGGACAAACGCCTTCAAACAACACTCCACATAGCGAATAGACATTCAACTCCCTCTGAGCCATCAACGCCCAACCCAACAGACGGAAATCGCCCGTCTGCATAGAGGCATCCATCCGCTGCGACAACCGTATTCAACCATCAGCAGGTGGCACAAAGGAATCACAAACCGATGCGCACACGAATCGCGATTCCACGCTGTAGCGTCGCCCTAACCGCTCTGTTGTGTCTTATCTCGATCACGGAGGCAGCAGGTAAAAGCCGCGTGACGCTCAAGGCCCGTGAAACGGCCCGACGTATCGACAGCCTGCTCGAGCGCGAATTGTTCGCCACCGGCGAGCAAGACGATGAAGCCGTGGAGGTGGCTCCAACGGTCGACGACGAAACGTTTCTGCGCCGCGTCACGCTCGACCTGATCGGCGAGCTTCCAACAGCCGAAGAAATTACCGCTTTTGTCTTCGACCCCGACCCTGCCAAACGACAAGCTGTGGTCGAACGGCTGCTGGCCGACTCGCGATACGGTTTGAACTGGGGGATGTACTGGCGCGACGTGATCCTCGCACGTCGCAACGACGAGCGGGCCCTGATTGCCTCGGTTAGTGGCACTCGCTATCTCGCCGATGCGTTCAATCAAAACAAACCGTGGGATGAAATTGCCCGCGAGTTGATCACTGCCAAAGGCAACCTGGCCGAAGATGGCCGCACCATTCTTTTGGCTGCTCAATGGAACGAGACGGCCGATCGGGCTTCCGAAGTATC
>WGDQ01000171.1 GCA_015493185.1 Planctomycetaceae bacterium | reverse complement strand
GGACTTGTTCGACCGACATTTCCAACGCGAATTTTTTCGCATCGCCTGGGGGAAGCTGTTCTACGTCGGACGCAAACCATCAGCGCGGCATGCCTGATACGCTATCGACATGCCATAGACGCTCGAAACGTCGCCTCGGATTGAACTGCTGCGGGTAAGGCGGACGCCGCGTCGGCGGATGAAACGAAACAATCGTCTCGACATGGGCGGTGGCCGCCCTCGATATCGGAAAGGTGAACCCTCGCCGTGCCGATGCGAAACTCGATGGCCCTGGCGACAATCGCGGTCGTGCTGGTCGTCTGTGGCGGCTGGATTGCGTGGCAGTTTGGGCCATACGGCAGAATGGCCGTGTTGCCACACGTGGTGCCCGGTGAGTGGATTCGCTACGACTACGCACGCCGGTTCCAGATTCGACCACGCGTTGCACTGCCCTGTCGATTTCGCACCACATTTCATCTCGATCGCATGCCTGCGCAGGCGGTGATGCGTTTGAGGGCGTATCAATCGGCGACGGTCGAACTCAACGGCGACGCGGTCGATTTCCACGAGGTAACGCCGGCGTCGTGGAAACATGCGGTTTCCGTCGAAGTCGGTCGCTGGTTGCGCGCGGGCACGAACGAGCTCGAGGTCGAAGTGGTGTGCGATCGCGGGCCGCCGCTGCTGTGGCTCGTAATCCAGACCACCGACGGCACAACACTGGTTGAAAGCGGCACCGGCTGGGAAGCCTCGTGGGCGGGCGCTTCGTGGCGCGCCGTTCGGCTGGCAAATGAATTTCCACGCTGGCATCGAACCGAGCTACGGCGGGCCGTCGAATCGGAAGCGAGAAGTGCCCCGCTTGGGCTGACGCGATTCACCGTGCCCATTGCCGAGCTGACGCGGCGCGAGTTGAACGACTGCCTCGTGCCGCGAAGCATGTGGTGGCGGCATCGTCGGTGGTGGTTGTGGCTGGGCATTGCGATCATCGCGGCATCGGCCGTGGGATCGCGCCGGTGGCGTGGGGCAACGAAAGAGATCGCAGCCGAACGCACCGACCCGAATGAAGGTGCTGCACCGGACGACCAACCTGCGGTTCCGATCGATCGGCGACTCGAAATCGCGATGTTCGTTGGCGTGGTCGCATTGTGGGCGGCGTTGATCTGGCACAACCGGCTGCTGCTCTATCCGCAGGCCGGCTACGACGCTTCGGGGCACCTCGAGTACGTCCAATTCATCCTCGATCATCGGCGGTTGCCGTTGGCTACCGATGGCTGGCAGATGTATCAGCCGCCGCTTTACTACGTATGCAGTGCCGTACTGCTTGGTGCAGCCGGTCTTTCCACGCATGATCCGGCGGGCATCGCACTGCTGCGGCTCGAAGGAATGGTGATCGGTGTCGGGCTGATCCTCGTGACGTGGGTGTGCCTCAAGCGGCTGTTTCCTGAGAATCCGCGCCGCTGGAAAGCCGGCGGTCTGGTGGCCGCGTTTTTGCCGGCATCGATTTGTCTGGCACATTACCCGACCAACGAATTGCTGGCCGCCCTGTTTTGCTCGTTGGCGGTGTACTTTGTGCTAAGAATTGTCGGAACTCAGCAAGAGACCATTGCGCCGGGGTTGCCGATCGCTGTGGGCGTTATGCTGGGGCTGGCGATGCTGAGCAAAGTTACTGCGTTGGTGCTTGTAGGAGCAACGCTCGTCGCGCTGGCCATGTTGGCCGCAGAGCGGCGGAGGTCGTTTCGCCAATGGGCACGCGTTGTTGTGCTGCCGGTGGCCACGTGCCTGCTGGTGTGTGGATGGCACTTTGGCCGCGTGTGGTATCGCTTGGGGGTGCTGTTTCCTTCCAATGCCGATTTCAGTTATCCCCTTTGGCAAGATCCGGGCTATTTGACGACGAGCTTTTTCTGGCGGATTGGCGAAGTATGGCGTCATCCGTACGATGCGGCCGTTGTTTCCTTTGCCGATGGTCTGATGTCGACCTGGTGGGGCGATGGGGCCTATGGTGGTACGGCATCTGATTACCTGCGACCGCCATGGAATTACGAGTGGATGGCGGCCGGCTACTTGTGGGCCCTGTTGCCCACGGTGTGCGTGCTGGTGGGAACTGCTTGTGCGGCATGGCGCTTCGTGCGGAAGCCGAGCATTCCGTGGCTTTTCATTGCAGTGGCGGCCTGTGGCATGGTTGTGATTTTGCTCCAGGTGTTGGTTGTTGTGCCGACGTTCAGCTTTGTGAAAGGGTTTTACGCGCTGCCGCTGTTGGTGCCGTTTTGTGCGCTGGCTGGTTGGGGGTTCGATGCCATTGCGCGGCGACATCGAGGCATTGCTTTCGGTCTGTGGATCACACTGGGCATTTGGGCCGCGAACAGCTACTTGAGTTTCTGGATCGATCCAACCGATCCCACAACACGGCTCATGCAAGCGCAGGCGGCCGTGTTGCGGAACGACTATCGGACGGCCGCACGACTTTACAACGGGCTTTTGCGCGAGAACCCGAGAAACGTTGGCGCGTGGTATCACATGGCCACGGCGCTATTGCGAACCGATCAGGTCGAGCGTTCGTTGCAAGCCTATCGCCGACTGCTGGCCATTGCGCCGGATCACGCTCAAGGACATGTCGGGCTGGCTATGGCTCTGGCTGAGTTGGGCGAGCTTGATGAGGCGATTGATGAAACGCGCCGAGGTTTGGAGC
>WGDQ01000170.1 GCA_015493185.1 Planctomycetaceae bacterium | reverse complement strand
TGATCGAGGATGTGTTCCTGATAAATGTCTTCTTCACCGATAGACATGGAGTCGCTCGACTTCTCGATGATCTACAGTCGACCGCCCGGCTGGCGTAGCGGAGCGCTTGTTCCCAGTCTAGGCGCACTATCAGGTTCCGACAAGAACGACCCTGCTTCTGGGCCGCGAAGTCACGCAGGTGTCGCTTTGGCGCCAGCGAAGACGACACTCCGCGTGGGGCAAAAAGATCGCGCCCACACACGGCGGGCTGTTCTTCTCTTTTCTTGTAAGAAGAAGCGAGGCCTTTTGCAGGGAATGGCCCTTTCACCGCGGTGCGACCACGATTGGGGCAGAGCACGGCCGTATACCGTGATCGTGATTCAACCGGCCTCAGCGTGCTGAACCCGCGGCCGGATGCCCCGGACAGGCTTCTGCCGAACAGGCACGAATAAAAAAATGCGCTCTTTCTCCCCGACCCCTGTGCGGGACCAGGAGAAAGAGCGCATGGAGAAGTTCGAGCATCCGTTGTGCCGCCGTGGCCGCGTTTCGGCTTTGCGGTGGTCCGAAGCGGCGATTTCCGCGCCACCCTCCTAACCTTGCCGCGGGAGTGCACGTTTCCCCCCGATTCACGGGGCATTTGCCGTGCGGGACATCTCTTCGTAGCGGGCCAGCCAGGCGATTGCGCTCAGGCGTCGTCCGTGCGTGCCAGCGGTTGTCGGGCCTGTACGGGTTCTACTCCTGAGGCAACCGCTCGCGCTCAACCGGCGGGAACGAACCGGTGCAGGCTTCCATGAAGGCCACCAGATCGGCTTTTTCCTGATCGGTGAGATTGAGCGGTTTGATTTTGTCCGTCGGGACGTACTGCTTAATCACGTCGGCCTTTTCCGGATCGACGATGCCCCCCTTGTTGTAATGTTCGACGACCTCCATCAGCGTGTTGAGCGAGCCGTCGTGCATGTAGGGGGCGCTGAGCGCCACGCTGCGAATCGTGGGCGTCTTGAAGCCGTCGAAGCCCTTCTTGGGCTCTTCGCCTTCGCCCAGCTTCCGGCCGAGATCGGGGTTTTCGGCCGTCAGGCCAATGCCGATGTGCCAGTATTTTTCATCGGTCAGGTTCGGGCCCACATGGCACGCGGTGCATCCGCCCTTTTGACCGAAAAAGATTTCCAGACCTCGCTTGGCGCTGTCCGACATGGGGTGCTCGTCGACACCCTTCTTCGCGGCCTGATAGGCGGCATACTGCTCGGGGTCGTCCTCTTTGAGTTCGGCAAGATCCTCTTCGGTGTATTGTTCAAATGGTTTGAACTGTTCGTAATAGTCGAACGGCGAGGGCCCGGTAACAATGGCCCGCTCGAACGTGGCGATGGCGCGGCCCACGTTCTCGATCGTCAGCTCGCCGAAAATCTTTTCGAATTGCAGGCGATAACCCTCGATCGATTGCAGCCGTTTCACGCAGTCGTCGTGCGTGAAGGCCATTTCGATGGGATTGGCGATCGGGCCAATCGCCTGCTCTTCGAGCGAGGCGGCCCGGCCGTCCCAGAACTGCCGATCGCTCAAAATGCGGTTGTACGACACGGGCGAGTTGCGGTTGCCTTGCTGACCATTGACGCCAATGCCGAAACGCGTGTGCCGCGTCCAGCCTTCGTCGGGATGATGGCAGTCGGCGCAGCTCACCGTGTTATCGACCGACAAACGGCGATCGAAATAGAGTTGCCGTCCCAGTTCGATTTTTGCCCGAGTCATCGGGTTCTGGTCGACGCCCTTGATTTGGTTTTGTCCTTTGTCGAGACCCAGCGGGAGCCTGATTTCGAGCACTTCATGATTGGCCGGGTCGTCGAGCCACGCCTTGATTTGCTCGACGGTGAGCGGACCCTCGCCGGGAATGCCCGCCGTGAGCGATGGGTCGCCCAGCATAACCACGTTCGACGGTTTCTCCGCGGGTTGCTCAGATGCCGGGGCCGCTGGTTCGGTCTTCGACGACTGCTCGGCTGCCGGCTCGGACTGCGACGGTTCTTCGGTTGCCGGCTGACTGGACGTTTCGGCGGGCATCGATTCTTTCTGCTCGGGCTGCTCGGGGGCCGCCTCGGGCTGGGCCGATGGGGCGGCCTCGCCCTGTGATTCGGTGGCCGCGCCGTTGGTCGAATCGGCAGCCTGACCATCGGACGACTGCGGCGACTGCTGGGCACAACCTGCGATGAACATTGCCGCGGCAATGCTCGCCCACAGCAAACCGGAAGTGAATTGGAGTCGGTGCATCGTATCTTCCCTCATCTTGGCCAGCGATTCGGCGCAATGGAGTGAAAGTGAATAAGAAACGTTGCGTCCTGTCGAGTTTTTCTGAACCTCGGACGAGATCGTGCAACGCCTGGCTTCATCAAGTGTCTGGTTCGCCCAAGCTCCCGTCGATTGCTCTGAATTTTGTGTTCGCGGTTTTTGAAAAGTGAACCATGAAACCAAAGGAGACGGTCGCGCTGAGGGCGCGGCTCGCAGCTTCGCCTTGCCAGAGCGTCGTCTGTTGGCGGGCGTGTTGAGCAGGCCAGCAAGACGGCGCGCGACAACCGCCGAACAACAGCCTGCCGCACCAACAGCGTTCTGATTGTAGTTGATCGCTAGGGCCTGCAACAGCCACGCCTAAAAATCGCCGCCGATCCCCGCCCCTGAGCTTTGATGCCAGGCACCGATTGCGCGGGGCACACACCAAAATGCCGATCGCGCCGGTAGGTTCGTTAGGCGCGGCATGGTCGAGCGTCGATGCTGTTTGTATGAGCCGCGGGGGCGCGCCCACCGCGTGCGTTTCAGCGGGGCGCGCTGATTGTGAATGATCGGGCCCAGCGCACACGACCCCCTCACGCGGCAATCGGCACTCAGAAGATGGGCCGGATCGCGCCGCGACGTTGCCGGACGTGCACGCAAGGACGTGTGCGTGCAAGAGCCCGGCGAAGTGGCCCTAGCAGCCCAACAGTTTAGCGGTTGCGTGCCAATACAGTATGCCCTGCCCGGGCCGGATCGAACCGCCAAAATGAATGGCTGCCACAGCCCCCTTGGCAAAGCGAATCCAGGCGCGACCGTCGCCGATGAGTTGCGCCGTCATTTCCGACACGTCAGGCGCGTGGCCCACCCAAGCGATTTGGTCGTGCCTTTTCGCCTGCGATCGCGTCCAGGTCAGTGCCTCGTCCAACCGAGAGCCGGGCTCGAGCGCCTCGAGCACGGTGATTTTCGGATGCTGGGGCACCTCGTCGGCGATGATCTCGGCCGTTTGTTGGCAGCGAAGCAGTGGGCTGGTGGCCACGCGCGATGGTGCCCAGCCGCAGCGGGCCAAGTGTTGCACCACGCGGCGAAATCGCTGGGTGCCCCGCTCGGTCAGCGGGCGCGAGGCGTCGTCGGCATAGCGCGCCTCATCGCGGTCGGCGGCCCAGGCATGTCGAACGATGTACAGCATCATGGCGGTCGATTGGGGTGGGGTGGCCAATTTGAAAAACGCGTCAGCGGCAGCGCCATAGAATTCGATCGTCGATTCCCAATTTGCGTTGGGCGCCTCGAATGTCGTGTTTGAACCGTTGCGCGTCGCGGTAGTAGCCGGCCGTGGGGCGCAGCGTGGGCACGTGTGTTTGCCAAAAACGGTTGAAGGCGAGCATGGCCACTTCGCGCAGGTACTTCGACGTCATCGAGGCCAGCGCCGTTGGAAGCGTGAGCTCGCCCTCGACGCGGAATACAACCGTGGTCGACCACGGCGCCCGATGCCAGCGATAAACGCTTTCAGCCCGTGTTTCGCGCTCGATTTCGATCCAATGTTCGGGAAAGTGGTGCTGCAACAGCGCCGCGTAGAAGTTGCGGCCCCCGTGCTTATCGCACACGGCCAGCAGCGAATCGTCGTTGAGCGGCTCGGCCAGCTCGGCCAAAAGCCCGACGCTCGTTTCGGAAAGTGCCGTGGCTTTGTTGCCGTAGTGATCGATCAATTGGTTGAAACGTGGCGGGAAAATCATGCGACTGCGCACGCTGAGCAACTGCACATCGGCCGTGTGAAGCCCGTCGCGAAACAGCGCGGTGGCCTGTTCGAGCGATTCGTTGTCCAGCGCCAGCGGAAGCGACGTGTCGAAATCGCGAAGCCAAGGAAGCTGCCCGATGTCGTGATCCACCTCGGGGGCCACGTGGCGGCAAAGATCACGCCAACTCTTGGCGGGCCCCGAGGCCAGCGCCACGGCCGGCAGCACGGCCCGCTCCAAACCGTGCAGGCCGTCGAGCCCGCCAGAACGATTGAAGACACGCTTCGAATCGGCCACAACGAGCGGCTGCACGTTGGTGGGGCGACGCGAAGTTTTTTTCACGTCGTCGCCGCTGACGACAACGTGCCGCAGCCGTTCGTAGAGATCGCACGCCAAGGGATCGCCCGGCACGCGCCATAGCGTGGCCGTTACAACCAGTGGCCCGAGGCTTGGCCCGTAGCCCGCTTCGTCGATGCCGATCAAATAGCCCACGGTTGCCCGGCCCCCTGTGCCGCGCGGCTGCGCAGCAGGCGTTGCTCCTGTTTTGGTCGTACCCACAATTCGCTGCGGTGGCCTTTTGCGCCACGCACCGCGGCCTGCGCCGTTTTCTGCTTGTGCATCGCAAACAGCGCGAAAGAACAACCCGGTGAAAAACGAAGAAGCAAGAAGAAAAAAAGAAGCCGTGAAGATCGTCGTGCCAACGTTGCCCCAGACGGATCGCTACTGGCGCCGCGTGCTCGCCGGCAACGGCG
>WGDQ01000169.1 GCA_015493185.1 Planctomycetaceae bacterium | reverse complement strand
GGGCAAACCACCGGTGATGTCTTGCGTGCCGCCCGACTCGCGCGACTGCTTGGCCAGCAAATGCCCTGCCGAGACGCGCTGCCCTTCTTCCACCTCGATGTAGGCTTTTTCGGGCAGGTAGCAGAAATCGAGGATCTTTCCGTTGTCGTCTTCGATGACGATTTGCGGGTGCAGGTCGCCTTTGTGTTCACGGATCACGCGGCGGTCGTGTCCGCTAGGATCTTTTTCGATGTGCAGCGTCTCGCCTTCGATAATGTCTTCGAAGCAGACGCGGCCGCCCACCTCGGCGAGAATGGGAATACTGTGCGGATCCCACTTGCAAATCACATCGCCGGCCTTCACTTCCTGGTTTTCTTCAACCAGCAAGTGGGCGCCCGCGGGAATATCGTATTGCTCAAGCTCACGGCCCTTCGGATCAAGAATGACAACCGCCCCGTTGCGGCTGAGCACGAGCTGCTGACCTTCTTCGTTGCGAACCACTTTGAGACGCGTGAACTTGACCACACCGTCTTTCTTCGAGCGGATTTCGCTTTCTTCAACCGCGCGGGCCGCCGTGCCGCCGATGTGGAACGTCCGCATCGTGAGCTGCGTGCCGGGCTCGCCGATGCTCTGGGCCGCGATAATGCCGACAGCCATTCCCTGTTCGACCAGATTGCCGGTTGAAAGATCCATGCCATAGCAAAGAGCACACACCCCCAGCGAGGCATCACAGGTCATCGGGCTTCGGACCTGGATTTTCTCCAGCCCCATCTCCTCGATTCGCTGCGCGATGGCGGGGGTGATCAACTCGTTTTCCCGCACTACCACTTCGTCGGTAATCGGGTTGACGATGTTCGTGCGGCTCACACGGCCGCGAATCGAGTCGGCCAGCGATACCTCGACCTTTTCGCCGCGGTAGATCACGCCCTTGGTGATGCCCTGCGTGGTGCCGCAGTCGTGCATGGTGACCACCACGTTTTGCGCCACGTCGGCCAGCTTTCGGGTGAGATAGCCCGAGTCGGCCGTCTTCAACGCCGTGTCGGCCAACCCCTTTCGGGCACCGTGCGTTGAGCTGAAATACTCGAGCACCGAAAGCCCCTCGCGGAAGTTGGCTTTGATGGGCGTTTCGATGATCTTGCCCGAGGGCTTGGCCATCAGCCCTCGCATGCCGGCCAACTGACGGATTTGCTCCACACCGCCACGGGCTCCGGAGTGGGCCATCAGGTGAATCGGATTGACGTAGCCGCCCTCGCGGTAGTCGTTTTCCAGCTCATTCATCATTTCGGCGGTGATGCGTTCACGCGCGTGCGTCCAGGCATCGAGCACCTGGTTGTAACGCTCGCCTTCGGTGATCACACCTCGCTGGTAAAGCTTCTGGATGCGAAGCACCGCCTTTTCGGCATCGGCAATGATCTTGGCTTTGTTCGGCGGGGTGATCAAATCGTCGGTTGCGAACGACAGTCCGCTACGGGTGCTCTGGCGGAAGCCCAATTGGTTCAAATCGTCCAACAGGTCGATCGTGCGACCTCGACCCAAAATCTGATAGCAATCCGAGATCACCTTCGACAGCTCGCCCGATCGCATGGCCAAATCGTAGAACGGCATGCCTTTGGGCAGCACGACGTTGAACAGCACGCGGCCCACGGTCGTGTCGACCAGGCCCTCGGGAGCCGAGGCTTCGAGATCGCCTTCCCGTTTGATCATTTGCCCCTTTGGCAAACGCACCTTGATGCGGGCATGGGTGCCGACAACGCCCAGCGAATAAGCCAACTGCACCTCGTCCAGCGAGCTGAACACCATGCCGTCGCCCTTGGCCTCAGGGACGGTCATCGTCAGGTAGTAGCACCCCATCACGATGTCTTGCGAGGGGCTGATGATCGGCGCGCCATTGGCCGGGCTGAAGATGTTGTTCGTTGCCATCAGCAGCGTGTGCACTTCCACTTGCGCTTCGATCGAAAGCGGCAAGTGAACGGCCATCTGGTCGCCATCGAAGTCGGCATTGAACCCTTTGCACACCAGCGGGTGCAGTTTGATCGCGTTGCCCTCGACCAGTACCGGCTCAAAACCTTGAATGCCCATGCGGTGCAAGGTCGGCGCCCGGTTCAGCAAAACCGGATGGTTGTGGATCACCTCTTCGAGAATGTCCCACACCTGATCGTCCTTGCGCTCCAACATCTTCTTGGCGCTTTTGATCGTATCGGCGTGCCCCAACTCCTTGAGTCGCCGGATGATGAACGGCTGGTAGAGCTCCAGCGCGATCTTTTTCGGCAAACCGCACTGATGCAGCCGCAACGACGGACCGACCACGATTACGCTACGGGCCGAATAATCGACTCGCTTACCCAAAAGATTCTCGCGAAACCGCCCCTGCTTGCCCTTGATCATGTCGGTGAGCGACTTGAGCGGGCGATTGCTCGATCCCAGCACGGGGCGCTTGCAGCGGGTGTTGTCGAAAAGGGCATCGACCGACTGTTGAAGCATCCGCTTTTCATTGCGGATGATGACCTCGGGCGCGTTGAGATCCACCAGCTTTTTCAGCCGGTTGTTGCGGTTGATGATGCGGCGATACAGATCGTTCAAATCGCTCGTGGCGAAGTTGCCCGAGTCGAGCAACACCAACGGCCGCAGGTCGGGCGGAATGACCGGAATGACGTCAAGCACCATCCACTCTGGTTTGTTGTCGCTGTCGCGGATCGACTCGACGATTTTCAGCCGATTGATCAGGTCTTTTTTCTTCTGCTTCGACCCGGTTTCGGCCAGTTCCTGCCGAAGCTCTTTAGAGAGCTCGACCAGGTCGAGCTTCATCAGCAGTTTGCGCACCGCCTCGGCGCCCATGTCGGCCTCGAACGAGCCCTCGCCATAGTCGGCGCGCGCCTTTCGATATTCCTCCTCGCTCAAAAGCTGCCGCTCTTTCAGCGGTGTGTCGCCTGGATCGATGACGACGTAATCCTGGAAATAGATCACCTTCTCCAGGCTGGTGGTCTTCATATTCAGCAGGTTCCCCAGACGGCTGGGCATGGCCTTGAAGAACCAGATGTGAACGACCGGCGCAGCCAGTTCAATGTGCCCCATCCGCTTGCGGCACACGCGGCTATGGGTGATCTTCACGCCGCACCGATCGCAAATCATGCCCTTGTATTTCATGCCACGGTATTTGCCGCACGCGCACTCCCAGTCCTTCTCCGGACCGAAAATCCGCTCGCAGAACAAACCGTCTTTTTCCGGACGATAGGTGCGGTAGTTGATCGTTTCCGGCTTTTTCACCTCGCCGAACGACCAGCTCCGAATATCGTGCGGTCGGGCAAGGCTGATCTTCACCGAGGCGTAATCGTTGATTCGATCGTAGGAGCGCTCAGCAATGGTCACGATACGAATCTCCTTCTTTTCGGGCATCGGCCCACGGGTCACATCGCCCGAGGCTTCAGTACGTTGCGTTTTTTTCGAATCGGTTGCGGCCCGGCGGCGGCTGGGCGGGACGAATGGGAAAACGCGTGCAAACTCCGACAAGTCGTTGGCCAACTGTCAGGTTGCTAGACGCGTCGTTTTTCGAGTTGCATGTTCAGGGCCAAACCTCGGATTTCGTTCGTCAGCACGTCGAAGCTGGCCGGCGTGCCCGCCTCGAGCGTGTTTTCACCTTTGACCATCGATTCATAAATCTTGGTGCGTCCTTCGACATCGTCGCTCTTGACGGTGAGTAATTCCTGCAGCACATAGGCCGCACCGTAGGCCTCGAGCGCCCAGACCTCCATTTCGCCAAACCGCTGCCCGCCAAAGCGTGCCTTGCCGCCCAAGGGCTGCTGCGTGATGAGCGAGTAGGGCCCCGTTGAGCGGGCGTGCACCTTGTCGTCGACCAGGTGGTGGAGCTTGAGCATGTAGATGTAGCCAACCGTGGTTTCCTGCTCCATCGGCTCGCCGGTACGACCGTCGTAGAGCCGGACCTTGCCGCTTCGAGGAAGCCCCGCCTCTTCAAGACACTGGCCGATCTCCTCTTCCGACGCACCGTCGAATACCGGTGTGATGGCCTGAAAACCGAGCTTGGCGCCTGCCCAACCCAGGTGCGTTTCGAGAATCTGGCCGACGTTCATACGGCTGGGCACTCCCAAGGGATTGAGCATGATTTCGATCGGCGTGCCGTCGGGCAAAAACGGCATGTCTTCGGCCGGCAGAATCTTGGCGATCACACCCTTGTTCCCGTGTCGACCCGCCATTTTGTCGCCGACGGAAATCACTCGCTTCGTGGCGATGTACACCTTCACCATTTGCAGCACGCCGCTGCGCAGTTCATCGCCTCGCTTCATCGAGTTCAACGCGCGGTCGCGCGCGTCGATGGCCTCTTCAACGATGGGCCAATGCTGCTCGTAAATGGCTTTCACCTCGGCTTTACGCTGCGGACTGCGAATCTCGATCGAATCGAGCCGGAAGCGCTGTGCCTGTTCAGCCACGTATTTGGGCTCTTGATCGCCGGCCAGCGGAGCCCCGTCTTCGTCGGTGAGCTTGCGCTGCAAAACGCGCTCGATTTCGTGAATCATCGCGCCGAAGGTTTCGGCGATGCGTTTGTTGCCCGCCTCTTCGGTTTTTTTCAGCTCTTTTTCGAACTCGCGCCGTTCTTCTTCCGAAAGACTCATGCGGCGTGAGAACTTCTGGCGGTCAATCACGATGCCCTCGACGCCCGAAGGCACTTCGAGCGAATCGTTTTTCACATCTTCGCCAGCCCGACCGAAGATGGCCTGCAACAGCTTTTCTTCGGGGGTGAGTTCGGTTTTCGACTTTGGCGACACTTTGCCCACCAGGATGTCGCCCGGGCGGACGTACGTACCCACCTGCACGATGCCGTTTTCGTCGAGATTGCGGAGGGCCTTTTCACTGACGTTGGGAATATCGCGGGTGAATTCCTCGCGCCCCAGCTTGGTCTCGCGAATTTCGATGTCGAACTCTTCGATGTGGATCGACGTGTAGGTGTCGTTCTTGACGAGGTTCTCGCTGATGATGATGGCATCCTCGAAGTTGAACCCGTCCCACGACATGAAGGCGCACAACACATTGCGACCCAATGCCAATTGGCCCTGAAAGGTTGCCGCACCGTCGGCAATCACTTGGCCCTTCTGCACTTTGTCGCCCACCTTGACGATCGGCTTCTGGTTCTGGCAGGTGCGTTCATTCAGCCCCACGAACTTGCGCAGCGGGTAAACATCGTTGCCGATCTCGATCCGCGTGGCATCCACATAGGTTACGGTGCCACGTCGGCGGGCGCGTACCAGCATGCCCGAGTTCTGCGCAACGTCGCGTTCCATTCCCGTGGCCACCAGGGGCGGCTCGCTGACGAGCAACGGCACGGCCTGCCGCTGCATGTTCGAGCCCATCAGCGCGCGGTTGGCGTCGTCGTGTTCCAAGAAGGGAATCAACCCGGCTGAGACGCCAACCATCTGGCTCGGCGCCACGTCCATGTATTGCACCTTATCGACAGGCACAAGCACAAAGTCGCCGCGGTAGCGGGCAACGATGTTGTCGCCCTGGATGCGTCCGTTTTCGATCGGTGCATCGGCCGGTGCCATATGGGCGTCGTATTCCTCATCGGCCCGCAGCCAAACCACTTCGTCTTGCAACTTGCCATTCTTCACCACGCGATAGGGCGTGATGAGAAAGCCGTATTCATCCACCGTGGCGTAGATGGCCAGGCTCGAAATCAAACCGATATTCGTACCTTCGGGCGTTTCGATAGGGCAGATACGACCGTAGTGCGAGATGTGAACGTCGCGGACTTCGAAACCGGCCCGCTTGCGGTTCAGACCGCCCGGCCCCAGTGCCGACAGACGCCGCTCGTGTGTGAGCATCGACAACGGGTTCGTCTGGTCGACAACCTGCGACAGTTCGCCGCGACCGAAGAAGTACTCGATTGCCGCCGAAATGCTCTTGGGGTTGATCAGGCTCCGCGGCGTCATGTCCTCAACGTCTTTCAGACTCATCCGCTCTTGCACGGTGCGCCGCAGCTTCAGAAACCCTTTTCGCAATTCGTCGGAAGCCAATTCGTCGATGGTCCGCAGCCGCCGGTTGCCGAGGTGGTCGATGTCGTCGACCGAGGCTTCCGGATCGTTGGCCCGCAAGCGGAGCAGGTATTTGATCGAGGCGATCAAATCGTCGACCCGCAACGTCATCTCCGATTCCGGAATTTTCAGCTTCAGCTTGCGATTGATCCGGAAGCGGCCCACCTTGCCGAGCCGATAGCGGTTCGTGTCGAAGAACTTTTCGTGGAACAGCGCCCGGGCCTTTTCAAGCTGCGGCGGATTGCCCGGCCGTAGCCGCTGGTAGATCCGCAAAAGCGCCTCTTCGTGGCTGCCGGTGTTGTCTTCCGCCAGGCTGTTGAAGATGAGAGGATCGCGTACGGGCTGCATCACCTCGACCTGCTTGATGCCCGAGGTGCAGATCACTTCGGCCACGTTTTTGGAGATGCGTTGTCCGCTCTCGATGATGATCTCGCCGGCCCGCTCGCTCGATGGCGGATAAACAACGTCCGTAACGGCGATTTTTCCTTCGATTTTGCTGACACTGCGGCCGTCGACGATCTTCTCGACCGAGGTGTTGTAAAATGCGCGAATCAGGTCCGCATCCTGGCTCAGCTTCGGGCTCATGGCCCGCAGCAACGTCATGGCCGAAAACTTGCCGCTTTGGTCGATGCGCACGCTCAACGCTTCTTTTTTGGTCACGTTGAGCTCAATCCAGCTACCCCGCTCGGGAATGATACGGCAGCTATGCAACCGTCGCTCGGTCCCTTCCAGTTCGGTAACGAAGTCGACACCGGGGCTGCGGTGCAACTGGCTCACAACGACCCGCTCGGCCCCGTTGATGATGAACTCGCCACCGCCGAGCATGATGGGCAAGTCGCCCAGATACACCTCTTCCTCAACCGGCTGCTCTTTGGTCAGCCGCAGCCACACCTTGAAGGGCCGCCCATAGGTCAGGCGCAACTGACGGCATTCATCCGGCTCGTAACGGGGTTTGCCCAACTCGTAGCGAATGTACTCCAAGCGCAGCGTTTTGTCGTAGCTTTCGATCGGAAAGATCTCGCGCAGCACTCCCTCCAGGCCATGATCTTTTCGCTTTTCAGGCGGAACGTTGCGCTGCAAAAAAGCCTCGTAGCTGGCCGTCTGGATGCGCGTCAGATCCGAAATCGGATAGAGCTCCCGACCGGTACCAAAGCGCCGGACTTCCTTGGGAATGATGCGTCGTTCTGCCGGGGTAGCCATAAGACAGAAAGCTCCTGGAGATTAGCGATACGATGAGCGGGGACCGACCGTGGACGGGAACGGAAAGGGTCGCGGTGTGGGCGCGTACCGCGATCGGGGGCGGGCGACATGCCACATTGCACGGCGCGTGTGAATCAACACGCAACTCTCCGAGCCGTGTGCGCAGGGGAGAACGATCCTATAATCGTTCCCATTTGCGACGAAAAAATCAACAGCACGGACGCTACTGAGAGAACGCCGATGGACCACCAATCCGCTATTTGATCGAAACCGTGGCGCCGGCCTCTTCCAACTCGGCCTTCAACTTCTCGGCGTCTTCCTTCGAGATACCTTCCTTGACCTTGCTGGGACAGCCTTCGACCAGGTCTTTCGCTTCCTTCAAACCCAAACCCGTCGCGGCCCGCACGACCTTGATCACGCCGATCTTCTTGTCGCCGTAGCCCTCGAGAACCACGTCGAATTCGGTCTTCTCTTCGGCCGCAGCACCACCTTCTGCACCGCCGGCACCTGCCCCCGGAGCCGCCATCATCACCGCACCACCGGCTGCGGGCTTGATGCCGTGCACCTCTTCCAGGTAGTCGCTCAGCTCCTTGGCCTCTTTCAATGTGAGGCCCACAATCTGGTCACCCAACTGTTTTGTGGTGTCCGAAAATTCGCGGGTTGCTTCGTCAGTCGCCATCGCAGTTCTGGTCCTTTCTTGCCTTGCCGCTCGAGATAGTTTACGGCTTGCGAAACGTCATAATATCGGGTTTTGGATTCGAATATCGTTGCCCACGCTCGTCGGCCCTTCATTTTGGCCAGCAAGCGTCGCTTTGTTCTTCTTTGTCTTGTCTTCGCGTTTCGGCGAATCGCGTACGGTTCGTCTCTCAGTCAAACAGTCGCCAGTCGCGGTGAAGCCTGCCGGGCGTCAGGCGGCCTCGTCGGCCGCGGCTTCTTCGCCCTCGGCCCGCTGCTCGATTTGCGATGCCAGCGCTCCCCCGACCGACGTTAGCTGCGACGCCAAAGTCGCGCCGACCGAGAGGATTTGACCCGCCAGGATCGAAAGCTGCTCTTCGCGGCTGGGCCACTTGCTGACGGCCTTCACCTCCTCGGCGGTCAGCCGCGTGCCGTC
>WGDQ01000168.1 GCA_015493185.1 Planctomycetaceae bacterium | reverse complement strand
TCGACGGGATAGGCGTCGATGCCCAGCAGAGTGAAGGTCTTCAGTTTTGCAAGCATGGCATTCCAGCTTCCTGGGGAAGCGGGAACGCGTCAGGTGCCCACCGATTCTACGCAGCCTCCCACTCACGGGCAAGCCAAAATACGGAGCGTTGCAGCTACCGCACGCCTCCAGCCATCCGCCATCAGGTGAGTACCGACTCCTCACGAAGGTGCTGCAAGAACGCCTGTTGCAGCCGGCTCTGAAAGCGGTATGGATTCCAGGCGACGGCTACCTGACGATGCGGCTTCGGGCGGGCGACCGACCGATAGACCCGTCGCCTCGCACGATCGAGCCTCCGAGCCATCGCCGGGACGAACGAAATCCCATGCCCCAGCGCCACCAACTCCAAAACCATGCTCAACTGGCTCGCCCGTTCGACGGCAACCGGCTGAAACGCCCGCTGGCGGCAGAAGGTCAGGAGCTGATCGGTAAGGCAGTGCACTTCGTGGAGCAATACAAACGGATGAGACTGGAGTTCGTCGAACAGGATTTTGTCCTTGCTCGCCAGTTCATGTTGGTGAGGAAGAACCAAGAGCAGCTCTTCTTCGAACAGCTTTTCGATTTCCAGGTATCGCGCTTCGACCGGAAGAGCAATGACCGCTACATCGACGTCCCCCTCCTGACAGCTCTTTAGGAGCCGATCGGTCGTCTCTTCACGGACGAGAACTGTTGCGCGGGGGTAAGACCGAGCGAATCTCCGAAGCACCTGGGGCAGGAAATAAGGCCCGATCGTGGGAATGGCCCCGACGCGCAGCGTGCCCGTTTGACCGTCGTCGACGATCTCCGCTCGCGTGTCCTCCAGAATCGCTAAAACCTGTCTTGCTCGCCCCAGCATCAGCGTTCCGGCCTCTGTCAACGACACCGAACGCGGTTTACGCTCCAACAAAGACCGGCCCAACTCCTCCTCCAGCTTCTGAACCGACCGACTCAGCGCCGACTGGGAAATCCCGAGTCGCTCTGCCGCTCGCGTGAAGTTCCCTTCTTCGACCACGTGCAGGAAATATTTCAACTGCTGCAACTCCATCACGGACTCCTTGTCGCTTCCACGGTCGCTTGCGCACAGACCGGATATGCATGTCATGCATACATAGTATGACATCCATGCATTGGACGCAACGCCGTTCTTGCGATAGGATCGCATCCGATGACGGGTCCTTCGCACAAAGGAGAATCTCATGTTGGACAAGACGAAGCTGACGCAAAGAACCCCCGTGAGACTTGCCTGTTCCCTCGCTGCAGTCGGAGTCCTCTCGGGATTCCTTGTGCAGGCGCAGGAACCTCTCCACCCTTCCTCTCCAGGAGACCTCGCCATGAAAAGTCCGTGCCCCATTCTTTCTGGTCAGATACCGCCTTCCGCCCGGCCCACCGCGGCCGGCTTCCTCACAAACGGAACATGGTGGCCCAATCAACTCAATCTGCGCATCCTTCATGGTAACTCACTCAAGGCCAACCCCATGGGACCCGACTTCAACTATCGCTCGGAGTTCCGGAAGCTGGACGTGGAGCAGTTGAAGAAAGATTTGTTTGCATTGATGACCACGTCGCAGGAGTGGTGGCCCGCCGACTATGGTCACTATGGCCCCTTGTTCGTGCGCATGGCATGGCACAGCGCCGGCACGTACCGTATTACCGATGGACGCGGAGGAGGGGGAGACGGAACCCTTCGCTTTGCGCCTCTCAATAGCTGGCCCGACAATGTCAACTTGGACAAGGCGGTACGTCTGCTGTGGCCGATCAAGCAAAAATATGGAGCGAAGATCTCCTGGGCCGACTTGATCGCCTTTGCGGGGAACTGTGCACTCGAGTCGATGGGAGTCGAGACATTCGGTTTCGGGTTCGGACGGGAAGACGTGTGGGAACCTCAAGAAGACGTTTTTTGGGGCCCCGAGTCGCAGTGGCTGGGGGACGAGCGGCGTCGCGATGGAAAGCTGCTGGAACCTCTGGCGGCGACTCAGATGGGGTTGATCTATGTCAACCCCGAGGGGCCGGGAGGCAAGCCCGACCCGCGTGCGGCCGCTGCCGACATCCGCGTCGCGTTTCGAAGGATGGGAATGACTGATGAAGAGACCGTGGCACTGATTGCCGGAGGCCATACGTTCGGCAAGGCTCACGGGGCAGCCAGTCCGAAACATCTGGGCCCCGAACCCGAGGCAGCGCCTTTGGAACAGCTTGGACTGGGATGGAAAAACTCCTATGGCAAGGGGAACGCCGAAGACACGATCACCAGCGGCCTGGAAGGTGCCTGGACGACGACACCGACGCAGTGGTCTCACGACTATTTCGACCATCTCTTCGGCTACAACTGGAAGCTGACGCGCAGCCCTGCCGGAGCGCACCAGTGGGTGCCCGAGCCGAAGTCGGCCGAAGGGATCGTTCCCGACGCACACGTGGCCGACCGGTCGCATGCTCCGATCATGTTCACCACCGATTTGGCGCTACGCGAGGACCCCGGTTTCCGTCGGATTGCCAAGCGTTTTCATGAGAACCCGGACGCTTTCCAAAAGGCGTTTGCTCGAGCATGGTACAAACTGCTGCACCGCGATATGGGACCTCACAGCCGGCTGCTGGGGCCGTGGGTTCCCGAACCGCAAATCTGGCAAGACCCCGTACCGCCCGTCTCGCACCCACTCATCGACGCAGCGGACATCACCACACTCAAGAAACGCATCCTCGCAAGTGACCTGACGATCGGCCAGCTCGTCTCGACAGCCTGGGCATCGGCGTCGACATTCCGAGGCACGGACTTCCGCGGCGGCGCCAATGGAGCTCGGATTCGCCTGGCACCGCAAAACTCGTGGCCAGTCAACCGGCCGAGTCAACTGCGACGGGTTCTTGCCGTGCTGGAGGAAATCCAGAGAGAATTCAACCGAGACCAGCAGGATGGAAAGCGAGTCTCGATGGCCGACCTGATTGTCCTGGGGGGTGCGGCTGCCATCGAAGAAGCGGCCCGGCGAGCTGGACACTCGCTCGAGGTTCCCTTCACTCCTGGTCGCACCGATGCCACGGAGGCGATGACCGACGAGGAATCGTTCGCGGTGCTCGAACCCAAGACCGACGGATTCCGAAACTTCTTCGGTGCGACCTCGCATAGTCCAGGTGCTGGCCCCAATGAAGAAGCAACTGGTGTGAAGGACGAAGCGGACAGCGCACCGAAAGAAACCAGAATAGACCGGCCGACTCCGGAACTCATGTTGGAACGCGCAGCGCTGCTCACGCTGACCGCGCCAGAAATGACGGTCCTCGTCGGTGGCCTCCGCGTGCTCGACGCCGGAACGGGAGTCCCCGGCCTCGGAGTCCTAACGGACCGCCCTGGAATGCTGACGCACGACTTCTTTGTCCACCTGCTCGATCCAAACACGCAGTGGCGAAAGTCCGAGGTGTGCGAGCACTTCTTCGAAGGCGTGGATCGGAGGACCGGCGAGGTTCGATGGCAAGTCAGTGCGGTCGACCTGATGTTCGGCGCGAATGCGCAACTGCGAGCCATCGCCGAAGTGTATGCGGCCGACGATGGCGAGGAACGATTTCTTCGAGACTTCGTTGCCGCGTGGACCAAGGTCATGAACCTCGATCGGTTCGAGCGGGAGTGATTTGGTTGTAGTCAACAGTGTCAAAATGCATCGCTACGGCGTTTTTCGGGCTCTGTCCCGTTAGCGGACTAAGCCACGGCTAGCCAGGCCCCGGTCCGGAGGTGTGGGCTCTTTGTGAATCCACCGCCCTACAGTCCGGGGTCTGGAATACGCCGGTTAGCCAGACGACCACAATCACCGTGAGGAATCCCTCCGACGCCTCAATCTCAGCAACGCAAGGCCCGTCAATCCGAGAAACACGGCTGCACTGCTGGGTTCAGGCACCGGTGAAGACTGGAGCTCTAATCGCAGCTTCTGTTTGATCGCGTCTTCGAAATCCTGAAATGTGTTCGCCTGAATCGTGAACGAACCATCGCCGCCTTGTACGTTGTTCTTATACCATGTAACCAAGCTCTGACCTCCAATGGCTAGTCCGTTGATCCGGTCGACTCCGGCCAACAACGCAGCATTTCGGGCACTGCTGGTATTGATGCCGCTATTCGCCACTCCATCGCCCGACACATCGACGATCAGGGTAGTACCCGTAAAGCCGTTGTTGAAAATGCTCACACCGGCAATGTTGGACGTCGTTGCAAACTGAATTGCCGAACCGGGAGCCGTCAAGTCATTGTAGGGGCGACTCACACCCTCGATCAATGTGGCGAAGTCATCTGCATCTTGAGGAGTCGTCAGTAGAGTCCAATCGATGACCTGCGACTGCTGGCTACCACTGCTCCACAGAACCATGTTGACGGCTACACCGCCGTAGGCTGCATTTCCAACAATCAGATTCTGGATCTCCGTGCTGCGAAACGCATTCGCGTAACCTTGCATCTGTAGATCAAACTCGCTTGCGTCAACGCTTCCAGAGACGTCGACGAGCAATGCGAGTTCGATATTGACAACCCCAGCTCTCAAGGGTTGAGCTAGCAGTATCGCTAACCCGGCCACAAGGACATGCCGTACCAATCGCATCTGATGTTCTCCTACTGCTCAAAGAAGTAACTCCAACGTGTGGCGGTGCGGAAGCTCTCTCGTGCCGGTAATGCCCCCGCACCGGAGAACAACGAACACCTAGAGGATAGCCAGAAAAACCCCTCGCACAAGGGGCACAGCATGTCACAATAGTGGTTGCATCTGCAGGGGGGCTCTCTTTTTGAGTGTGGGGGTGTGACGGCGAACATGTGGCGATCTCCCGGGAGCCACGAACCCAAAGCTCCGACAATCTGATCTCGAATGCGCACAAGGCATGCTACGACCGGCTGCTTTCTTGACGATATTAGCGCGCTACGTTATCATCGCCTTGCATGATTCAGACGTTTGCCGACAAGGAGACCGAACGCCTGTTTTGCCGCGATCCGGTCAAGAGGTTTCCGCGGCACGTCCGGCGCCCCGCGTTGCGTAAACTTCTGCTTCTCGATGCAGCGGAATCACTCGATGACCTTCGAGCGATTCCCGGCAATCGTCTCGAGAAACTCCGTGGGGATCGCAAGGGGCAATACAGTGTCCGGATCAACGATCAATGGCGGGTTTGTTTTCGCTGGGATGCCGGCGACGCCTATGAAGTCAAGATTGTGGACTATCACTAGAATGGGATTATGCCACGCCGCAAGATAGCTCCAATTCATCCAGGAGAGATTCTGCTGCAAGAGTTTCTCGTTCCGCTGGGGATTAGCCAGTATCGGCTGGCCAAACAGATCAGCGTGCCACCGCGACGAATCAATGAGATCGTGAGAGGTCAGCGATCGATTACCGCGGACACGGCCCTTCGGCTGGCGCGTTTCTTCCAAACAACCGAGCGATTCTGGTTGAATCTGCAGGTCCGTTATGACTTGGAATTGGAAAAAGATCGGCTTGGAGATCGACTCGATCACGAAGTGACGACGCTGACGTCAGAGAAGTGATAGTGGTAGGCGCCTTAGAGCCGATCGAGCGTGTCGGCCCAGCGGAGGATGATGCCCCGTTGCTTCTCGGTCAACGCCATGGAGCAGCTCGCTGGAGCAGCTGGCTTCGCCCTCAGAATCAGAACAAGTGCGTCTCCTCGCCGCAAATCGACTTGTGGTCTGATGGTCGTGAAGGAACCGTCCCATGGATACGGTCTACATCGAAACTACCATCATCAGCTACCTGCGACAGGAACCAAGCTCGCATTTGATAACAGCGGCGCGACAGCTGCTCACGCGCCGGTGGTGGAACGAGGAACGATCGAACTACGAATTGGTAGTATCACAGTATGTGATTGACGAGGTATCCAGAGGCGATCCGATACTCGCAGCAGAACGCTTAGCCGCCTTGGATGGTATCCCACTGTTGCCATACGCTCCCGAGATACCACGAATTGCAACTGAGATTATGTCCCTCGGAGTCTTGCCGCCAAGCGCCCAGGTCGATGCGCTGCATATTGCCGCCGTAGCCCATCATCGCGTACAATACCTACTGACATGGAACTGCAAGCACATCGCGAACGCCAAAATCCTGCCGCATATCCGTTCGTCCCTCGAAAACATGGGAATTCCGGCTCCTACCATTTGTACTCCAGAAGAGCTGCTTGGAGATGATACAGAAACCAAGTGAAACCCCAATCGAAGAGATACACCGGATTCGTCGAGAGATTTCCGAGCGATTCCGCGGCGATATTGTTGCTATTGCGGAAGACGCTGCGCGACGGCAAGCGGCATCTAAACGTCCAATCTGGAAACCAAGTTGCGGTGAACAGAGGGGTGCGCAGGAACGTGAAGATATCGTGCGGAAAGGCTGAGGTGTTGAGCCTCGGAGCCGGCGCAACGGCAGATCGCCAAAGACCATATCCAGGCGGGTATGGCAACCCCCTCAGAGCCGATCGAGCGTGTCGGCCCAGCGGAGGATGATGCCCCGTTGTTTCTCGGTCAATGCCGCCGAAGTCTGGTTCCGGCGGACAACCGTCACTGGATACTTGGCTTTACTCAGCGCCTCGCCCGCACGCAGCACCAGCGGCATTGTCCGCGTCTGTTCGGTGACGATCATCATGACCATCAATCGCTGCGTCGGCTCGTTGGCCGGCACACGAGTACGAGGCGGCACCGGCGCATCGACGGCTACCACGCCGTGAAAGAGGTCGCGCCTGGGAAATGCCGCTAAG
>WGDQ01000167.1 GCA_015493185.1 Planctomycetaceae bacterium | reverse complement strand
GTAGTTGTTCGTTGAACGTACTGGCCACTTCGGCCACGAAAATCGTGTACTGGTATGAATGAAACGGCTGATGCTTGGCCGAAAAATACGAGTGCATCGAGTGGCCTGCCTCGTGGGCAAGCGTGAAAACATGATCCAGCACCTCGGGCTGGTAGTTCATCAAAATGTAAGGATCGCCATCGTACGACCCGCAACTGAACGCGCCGCTTTGCTTGCCCTGATTTTCGTATTTGTCGCACCAGCCGTTGCGCAATCCCTTTGCCAAAATGCTGCCGTACCGCGTTCCCAGTGGCTCGAGCGCCGAGAGCACCAGCTCAACAGCCTCATCCCACGTATGCCGGCTTTTGTATTCGGGCAAAATGGGCACGTACGTGTCGTAATGATGAATTTCCCGCAGCCGCAGTTTTCGCCGACGGATTTCCCAATAACGAAACAGCGATGGCAAATGCCGGCGCACCGAAGCGATCAGGTTGTCGTACACCGTTTGCGGCATGGCGTCGGGAAACAGCGCGGCGGCCAGCGAGCTGGGATAGTGCCGCGCCCGGGCACGAAACACATCGGCCTGTATCGAACTGCGGAGCGTGGCCGCCAGGGTGTTCTGGTGCGCCGCGTATTGTTCGTAATACTGATGAAAGGCCTTCTGCCGCACGGCCCGACGGGGCGACTGCAACAACGTCATCAACGAAGCATTGGTCAGCTCGACGCGCCGACCGCGCTCGTCTCGAACCGTGCCGAACTTCAGATCGGCATCGTGAAGCTGCCGGAACACCTGCTGCGGAGCCGAAGCCACTTCGCTTTGCATGGCGAGCAGCCGCTCTTCGGCTGTGCTGAGCGTGTGCGGCTTGTAGCGCAGCCAGCGCTCGAGCATCTGGCGATACGGCGCCAGCTCAGGTGCCGCCAGCAGCCGTTGCATGCGACGGTTGCTGATCGCCATCAGCTCGGGCTGGATGAAGCTGGCAAGCTCGGCGGCCCGACGCGCGGCATTGCGAAAACGCCCCTGCATGCGCTGATACGTGCTGTTGCTCACGTCCTCGGCCGTTTTCAAAAACGCATACACACCCAGGCGTTCGCCCTTACGTTCGAAATCCAAATGAAACTTCAGACAACGGGCCAGCGTTTTCGCATCATCGGCCAGGTGCCCTTGAAACTGCGCATAGCGGGTGCTGCGTTTCTCCCACCGCGAAAATTCCTGCTCCCACGATTCGTCGTCGGGAAACAAACTCGATAGATCCCACCGATCCGATGCCGGCACTTCGTGCCGCGACGGTATCGATACTTGCTCCACGGCTGTCATCAGCAAATTCCAACAGAAGGAAGATAGAAGGTAAAAGAAAAACGATTCCCAAGCCGCACGTCCCGGTCCATGCATGCCACCCGATGCGCCCGATGCCACATGACCAGCCGACCTACTGCAACACGGCCGCTGGCCAAAAACGTTGTTGTGGCCGCACGCTTCGGCAGCAACGTGCTGCGCCATCGGACTGGCAACCGACGCTCTGCTCGCCACATTGCCCACCGCGGCAGGCGGGCATGGCACGGCCGTTGTTTGTTTTCTTGGCTTTCCGTCAAGCGCCGACCGACGGTGCCCTGCCACGTGGCGCCTGCAACATCTTGATGCCCGAAGGCGCAGCCCATGGCGGACGCCGGTGTGTGGCTATGCCTCGCCAGCAGGATTCGGTTCGCGCGGCACCTGCACCCAGCGACGATCGGCATACGATTCGAGAACTGCGTCGGCCACGATTTGCGCTCGCAGGCCATCGAGAAAACTGGGTACGGCCTGGCGATGCTCCACAATCGCCGAGACGAACTCCCAGACGATGTCGTAACGAAACACGGTGGCCGGTTCTCCGGCACTCGGATCGCGCGGGCTGCCCTGCGGTTTGAGAAATCTCTCAGGCACGTCGACCGGCGCCAGATCTTTTCCGGTTTTTCCCAGCAGCAACCGATTCGGGTCGTGCAATCGGTAAACGGCCGATCCCTCGGATCCGTTCACTTCGGCCCATTCGTGCCCGAAGCCATTGCGGTGATAGCCCTTGGCCAGCGTGGTGCCTTCCCACACGCCTGTGGCGCCGCAGTCGAATTCACCAATCAGCGCCGACCAGTCGTCCACCTCCGAGGGCGGGCAAGCACGGCCGTCGGCCGTCCGGTCGCGAGGAGCGAATCGGGCAACCGCGCCGCAAACAGCCTTGAGCGGCCCCAACAAATCGATCGCAAAATCGATGCGGTGAATCGTCATGTCGTACAGATCTCCCGCTCCGGCCGTGGCCCGATACTGCCGCCATCCCCAGCTCGTTTCTGGCCAGTCGAGAAAGCGTTGCGAACGGAAATGTCGCGGTTCACCCAATGCACCCGAGCGGAGCAAATGCCGCAGGTAACGCATCGCGGGAGCGAATCGGTACGTAAAGGCCGTCATGTGCACCACGCCGGCCGCTTCGGCTGCCCGATACATTTCGCGCACTTCGGCGGCGTTCAACCCCAAAGGCTTTTCGCAAAGCACGTGTTTGCCCGCTCGTACGGCGGCCAGGGCAATCGGTCGATGCGTGTGGTTGGGCGTAGCGATCACCACCGCATCAACCTCCGGATCGCGGCACAACGCGTCGGCATCGCTGATTGCACGCGGCGCTTGCCACTCTTCTTGCCGCTGCTGCAACAGTTTTTCGTTCTGGTCGCAGATGGCCGCCAACTCGCAGCGAGGATCCAAACGGATCGCCGGCACGTGGTGATAGTCCATCACGGCCCCCACGCCGATCAAACCAATACGCACCGGCCTGCTTGGCGCTGATGAACTTGAATCGTTGTGAGTACCCATCTGCCGCTACCTGCTCGTTCTGGTTTTCCGCTTTCTTGTTTCTTGTTTGCCACAATCCCGTGCCGACGTCTCACCTGACCGCCTGCGGTCGGAAATGCGCTGACTATCACGTCCGACAAGCTACGGCGTATCGCGCAACGGCTCAAGGGCCACAGCAGCCGCACGCGGCGAGCTATTGCCCAACCCCAGCCGAAAGAGCCGCCGGTGCGCCATCTACCCGAGCCGTATCCGGCCGAATGTTCATCGGCACGGGTGTTTATCGAACATCGGTCGCTCTGGTGGTCGATTGTTGGTCGTGGCGACCGGTTCTCGTCCCCCCCAGCGGTTGCCGCCCTTGGCTTTCATGCCCACGCGACCACCGGCGGCACCTTGTCCGCCCCGGCACACAGCGATAGGCTCAAAGTGCGGCCCACTTACTGGAAGATGCGGCAGAAGATTCAACTCGAACGTCTCGTCACGTACCCACTGCCGACGGCCACGGTAGGCCCTGCCACCACAGCCCGGAGGTTTCCTACCGGGTTTGCCTCCAAATTGTTTTTTTTGACTGGCGCTCCCCACACCGAAACGGTTCGGCGATGTGTCTCGTAATCGTTCAATATGCCACGCTTGCCGATGCCCCGTTGCTTGTCGGGTTCAATCGCGAAGAGTTTTTCGGGCGGCCGGCCGCACCGCCATCGATCGCGCATGCCTCGCCGGCGGTCGTTTGCGGAACCGACCGAAGGGCCGGCGGCACCTGGCTGGGAGTGAACGAACATGGGCTGTTCGTGGCGGTCACGAATCGCCTGAAAAGCCACTTGCCCCAGCAACCCCGTTCTCGCGGTCTGCTGTGCCGCGATTTGCTGGCGCGATCTAGTTGCGACGAGGCTATCGACTATGCGATCAGCCAATTGCGGTCAGGCCGTTACGCGGGAGCCAATTTCATCTGTGCCGATGCCCAACGGGCCACCGTCGTGCATGGCGGCGATCGCATCGAGACGATCGACCTTACGCCGGGGCTGCACCTGATCGGCAATACCGACTTGGACGACGCGAACGACCCCCGGCAGCAACTTGCCCGCCAATTGCTCAGCGAGCGTCGCTTATCGAGTGCGAAAGACTTCATCGACGCGGCTCGCGCGGTGCTCGCTTTCCGGCCCGATTCGACCAACCCGACGAGCATTGTGCTTCGAGCCGACGACCGCGGCACGGTATCGTCGACGATTGTGACCCTCGGGCGGCACGCGGCGGAAACGCACTATCTCTATGCCGACGGTCCGCCCGATGAAAACGACTTTGCCGACTTCTCGCCTCTGCTGCGCCGCGTTCTGAATGGGCAGGTCGCCTCCGGTAGCGACCCGTAAACGGTCAGCCGGCGAAGAAAACGGAAGAAGAAAACGGAAAACGCAGCGCGGCCCCTAAAAAACAGCCCCGTGCAGCGGCCTGGGAAACCCGTGCTGGCGCGATTCTCAGCGAACGAGCATACAGGTACCGTAGGCGATCACTTCTACGCCGTTGGCGCCTTGCCGTCCGCCGATAGTCGAGGTTTCGAGTCGCACGTTCCACACCACGTTGGCCCCATAGGCCTGTGCCTCGCGCAGCATGCGAACGATGGCTTGACGTCGGGCCCGTTCTATAAGTGTGACGTAGCTGCGTACCTCGCCCCCAAACAAATTGCGCAGGCTGGCAGCGAACGTTTTGAAATAATCGGTGGCAATCACCGCGGTGCCCGTCACCAAGGTAGCATGCTCAGCGTTCCAATTGTCGGGCAGTCGCCGCATATCGGAAATCATCATGTAGCCCAATTCGTGTTCCTGACGAACAAGCTGTCGCAAATGGGCCCGCTCGTTCATGCGACCGATTGCATAGCCCATGGTCAGCAAGACCAGAAACGAGCCGACCGAAAGTATCAACGTCAGCAAATCGCTCATCAGCACACCATCTATCTATGGTTTTTCAGCTCTGTGCCCGACGGCATTGCCCTATTGGCAATAGATCATGCAGCAACAGTTCCCATACGGCGCCGGCCCAGCCAGGTTCCGTCGACCAGCCATTTCAAGCATTGAGAAGCGGCGGACTTCTCACCTCGATCATTCCGACACCCAACGACCACACGTCGTCGGCGGGGAGCCTCTCAGCATCATCGTTTTCCGACCTTCCCAGAACCGATCGAGGCTTACCGCTGCCGGAGTGCCAACCGCACGCTCCATCGAAACAAGTCGCTATTTCTCCTGACGAACGAACAACCGGGCGTTCAGGCGTCGGCAACTACGACGGCCGTGCCGTAGCAATATAGTTCGGCCGCGTTGGCCGCGATCGAACTGGTAGCAAAACGAACATTCACGACGGCGTTGGCCCCCAACTCTTCTGCCTGATCGAGCATTCGCTGCATCGCCTCGCGGCGCGATTCCACGAGCAACTCGGTATAGCCTTTCAATTCACCACCAAATACGTTTTTCAGCCCCGCGGCGATGTCGCGCCCAACGTGTTTGGCCCGTACCGTATTGCCTTGCACAAGGCCGCGGACCTCAACGATCCGCTTCTGGGGGATGTATTCGGTGTTGACAACGATCATGTGCTAGTGCTCCCGGTGGGCTCGGTTAAAACGACTTGCAATCTGCGCTTTGATACCGTCGGCCAACAACGACTGTCAACCTGAACCAGAGCGCAAAGTCGGGCCTGGTCGAGAAGCGAACTTGCGGCTCATGTGTCGAGCGCCGCGGCGGGCACCGGAAACTGCTGGCACAAGTCCGACACTTCGCCGCGAATCCGCTCGATCGTGGCCGCATCGTCCGGCGAGGAAAGGGCCGATAGCATCCACTGGCCGATCGATTTCATCTCGGCCTGCCCCATGCCCCGCGTGGTAAGGGCGGGTGTGCCAATGCGAATGCCCGAGGGGTCCATCGGCTTGCGTTGATCGAAAGGAATCAAGTTCTTGTTCACGGTGATACCGCAACGTTCGAGCGTCTCTTCCGCTTTCGCTCCGCCGATACCCAGCGGTGTGACGTCGGCCAGCATCAGATGGTTGTCGGTGCCGCCGGTAATCAGCTTCACGCCGCCTGACGAAAGCACCTCGGCCAGGCATTGGGCATTGTCGATCACCTGCTGTGCGTAGCTTTTGAACTCGGGCCGTAGCGCCTCGCCGAAGCAAATGGCCTTGGCCGCCACCACATGCATCAGCGGACCGCCCTGGATGCCGGGAAAAATGCTGCGGTCGACCTCGCGAGCATATTGCGAGCGACAAAGGATCAGCCCCGAGCGCGGCCCTCTGAGCGTCTTATGCGTGGTGCTCGTCACGAAGTCGGCCACCGGCACGGGGTTGTCGTGCAACCCGGCGGCAACCAGCCCCGCATAATGGGCCATGTCGACAAAGAGTTTCGCGCCCACCTCGCGCGCGATTTCGGCGAAGCGGGCGTGCGGAATCTCGCGAGGATACGCGCTGGCACCAGCAACAATGAGCTTAGGACGATGTTCGCGGGCCAAGGCCGCCACTTGGTCGAAGTCGATGCGATGATCGTCGGGCCGCACGCCGTAGTTGAGAAAACGATACAAACGCCCCGAGATGTTCAACCGCATGCCGTGCGTCAGATGCCCGCCGTGTGCCAAGTCGAGCCCCAGCACCGTATCGCCCGGCTCGAGCACCGAAAGGTAAACGGCCAGGTTCGCCTGGCTTCCGGCGTGCGGCTGCACGTTGGCGTGCTCGGCGCCGAAAAGCTGTTTGGCCCGATCGCGCGCCAGGTTTTCAACCACATCGACGTACTCGCAGCCACCATAGTAGCGGCGCCCCGGGTACCCTTCGGCGTATTTGTTGGTCAGCACACTGCCGGCAGCCTGCATGATGGCCGGGCTGACGTAGTTCTCGCTGGCGATCATTTCCAGGCCGTCGGCCTGCCGACGCATTTCGTCGGAAATTGCACGCCAGACGTCGGGGTCTTCTCGTTCGATAAAGTTCATCGTCTTGGTTTTCCTTCCC
>WGDQ01000166.1 GCA_015493185.1 Planctomycetaceae bacterium | reverse complement strand
GCGCTGGTGCGCGAGGCGGCATCGAGCGCGATGCTGCGAACCCGCTTCCAAGGGCAGCGCGACAGCAGTTTCACGCTCCAGGCAGGGCCACGGCACCCGATCGCCAAACCGGCGATCAGGTAGTAACTGGGATGCCGCAGGTACTCGGCCAACGGGATCAGGGCCGCATCGAGGCGTTCGTGGGCCAGTTGTTCGGCCAACGCACTGGGCACGTCGAATACCCGCTCGGCCGCGGGCAGGACACGATCCAGCCGGGCCACAAGCGGCTGGGCGTTCAGATCGCGAATGCAGCCGATACGCAGCGCCGGCTGCCGTGCCGCGGTCGGGCATGGTGGTTCGTGCGGTCGTTCGTGCGCGCGTTCGAGCGGTAGCAGCAGTGGGTGCATCACGGCGGTAGTTTTTGTTGGAGTGAGCGAAGCGGGGCGATGACCGAAGCGCGGCGAGCTTCGAGCTTGCCGCGCGAGGGCTGCAAACAAATGGCCTTGCGACAAGGCACACTCGCCGGCAAGGCAGGCAGCCTGCTCAGTCACAAAAGCATGGTCGCCACACGTCATGCTTTCGACAAGCCATGCTTGCCTTGCGGTGCTTCTGTTTGTCTGGCAGTGCCTTTTGCCGACAAGTGCCTCGGCCTTGTGCGGTTTTTGATCTTGCGGTGTTGTTGTCGCCTGTTGAAGTTTTTGTCAGAGGATGAGAATACCGTTATCTCGCGGTGTGGTTGTCCGAAGGCTCATTGGTCAGGCAGTGGCCCTTGTTGGATGGGCCTTTGTCAAACAGGGCTTTGTCAAACCAGGGCTTTGTCAAACGAGGTGTCGTCAGACGGGGCTTCGTCAGACGATTTCTTTTTTGTTTCGTCGGATGGTTCTTTTGTCGCACGGTGTGGTTGTTGGATGCGGGCCCGTGCTGGGCGGTGCGGCTCTGGTGCAAAGTGCAACGCTGTGGCACGGGACGGGCATTCACAACAGCCCGGGCGGCAAGCGCAGGTAGCGGTTGTAGTTTGTGGGGTCCATCCAGGCCGACTGGTCGAAGTGCAGCAAGATTTGATCGTTGCGGCGCGGATGGCCGGCATCGTCGGTGCCGATCCACATGAAGATGAATCGCTCGAGCCGGTCGGCGCCGAACACCTGCTGATCGTCGGCGGCGTTGAAGATGCTGCCCAGCTCGCTGGTGCCGGCGATGGGCACCGACAGCAGCTCGCGATAATCGGCCAAACGGTAGGGCACAACGGCCTGAGCGTTCTCGGGCCAGCGGAACCCGTTGGCCGAGTGCAGACCTTGCACACGATGCTCGCCCGCCGATACGAAAACGACCGGTCCAACCGGCTCGTACGTGGGCGTATCGACCAGGCCGGCAACTTCCCAATCGATTCGGCCGGGCACGTTTTTTTCAACCGAGAAGTGCTTGCCACGCTCTGGTGGTCCGAAATACTCGCGGGCGGCGGCCTCGACGCGGTCTTCGACAAACGCCTTGTGATAGCATCCGCAGGCCAGCACCGTTTCGTAGAGCAACGGAACGTTCTGCTCGTCGAGCGTGATTCGCAACACGCCGCTGTCGATATGCGCCGCTTCGATGTCGATGGCCTTGGTGCGCGGACGGCGCGGATACCAGACCGTGTAGGTAAGCTGCACGTGATCGTGCGTGCCCAAACGGCGCCGCTCGGCCAGCGCATAAACGGTAGGCTGCGAGACATCGATTTCGGTGCGCAGCCGACCATTGGGCAGGCGGACCAGGAAGGGGCGACCGATGGAATCGACTTCCGGCGGCCAGCGGTAGGGCTCGTCGTGCTGCGGCGAAAGGTGGCCCTGCACGAGAATGGGCGCGTAGTAGCGGGCCAACTGCTCGGGCGTGGCCGAGGCCACCTGAGCCGCGGACCAACGCTCGTGCGCGGCCGGCGGCGCGTAGATCACGCCCGCGCCGCCGACCGACTCGATCGGCCGATAAACGGCCGTGGCATCGAGCATGGGCCAGGTGACGTTGCAGCCCGTGGCTGAAAGCAGCAGAAACAGCGCGATAGCTACTTGTTGGAAGCGTCGCATCATCGTTTGGCCGTTCTTCGTCGCGCCTGATCGTTCAGGCTCCAGTCATAATCGAGATACACCACGCGGAAATTGCCTGACTCCACCAGGCGGTGTGCGGCCGGATCGGTAATGTAGTCGAGCAATCCCTGCAAGCCGGCCTGCGGCGTGGGGCCGAAATCTTCGGCAAACCACTTCAGAATGCTGGAAACGTGTACCGTGCGGCGGGCCGGTTCGACATAGAAATTCTGCCGCCGCGAGAAGAAGTCGCGGGTGTTGTCGGCCAGTTGCGATTCGAGCCGCTCGGCGGTGTACGCCTCGTTGCGAAGCCGCGGGCAGCCGACCGAGGCGCAAACGATGGCGAAATGCACCCGCTTTTCGCCCATCGGCCGTAGTACCTTGTGTTCGATGTCGTTAAGCGAGTAGTCGCGCCCGGCGACGGGCAACAACAGGTCTTTCCAGATGTTGTAACCCCAGAGACGGGCCGTATGGTTGCGGATGCTGGTGGTAGGATACTCGCGCAAAATGCCGCGAATCGTGACGGCGTTGTAGGCGTTGATCCAGAAGGCCAGCGTCGCCTCGCGCGTAGAGCGCGATGGATCGGCCGTGCTGAGGGTGGCCAGATAGGCATCGAGCCGGCGGAGATCGCCGCTGTTGCGTTTCCAGCCGCGATAGTCGACCCAGCCCCGGGCATCGACGTACTTTTGCAGCAGGGCATTCCAAACGTCGTGCGAAATCGACTGCATCGCCACGCGGTCGGAAGCCCGCACGCGACGCCCTACGGTAACTTTGTCTCCAGCCGTCGCCGTGCGTCCGGTGGCGAACAGCATGAGAACGGTCGCAGCCCAGAGCATGCGGCCGCGAAAGCAATAACTAGACATGATCGAGCATCCTTCGCGAAAAGAAACCAAGAAACGATTGTTGTGCGCGGGGGCGCTGGCAGGGCCACCGCGCAAGAGTTGACTGGTCGCTGAAAAAACGCGTTCGTGGGTGGCAAGCGGTTAAAACAACCACCCAGCCCCGCGGAATTTGGCAGCGCGACGCATGTGCTGACAGGCCGACCACGGCGCGCGTTGGGTTGAACTGTTTTTTCGGCTTACCTCCGGTCGACGAAGCCACGTTTTTTTCGACAAACCGCTATGCGGTACGGGGTAGTAGTTCGGCTGCGGAAAGCCGCTCGTCGAGGCGGTGTGTGAGCACATCGACGAACGCTTCCAGGTCGTTCCATTCGATAACCAAGGGGGGCATGATCGTGAGTACGTTGCGCTGGGCGCCGGTGCGGCCCACGAGGTAGCCGTCGTCTTTCAAGTCTTCGAGCAAATCGGCAAACGGTGTTTCGGACGGCGGCTCGTCGAGCAGTGCGAGTTCCACACCCAACATCAGGCCGACGCCGCGAATGTCGCGAACCAGCGGGTGGCCAGCCAGGCGATGTTCGAGCAAACTGCGAAGCCGACCGCCCAGCGAATCGGCCCGCTCGGCCAGGTTGTGCTGCTGGTGATAGTCGAGCACGGCCAGCGCCGCGGCCGCGCTGATTGGGTTGCCACCGAAGGTGCTGGCACCCGGTCGGCGGTAGCTATCGGCCAGCTCCGGGCGTGTGGCGGCCGCCGCGATGGGCAGCCCGTTTCCTAGGGCTTTGGCCACGGTGATGACATCGGGCACCACGCCGAAGCGCTGCGAGGCGAACCAGCGGCCCGTGCGACCGAAGCCGGTTTGCACCTCGTCGAGCACCAGCAGTGTGCCGTAGCGGTGGCAAAGCTGCTGAAGCTGGGGCAGGAAGCTCTCGGGCGCGGGGTGGATGCCGCCGTTGCCCTGCACCGGTTCGATCAGGCAGGCCGCCACGGTCTCGCGTCGCAAGAGGGCCTCGACCGCCTGAAGGCAACCGTCGGTCTCGGGCGGCGGCATACGGTGAAACTCGGGGAGCGGAAAAGGATCGGTTCGCCACATGTCGAGCGACGTGGCCGACATGGCCGCCTTGGTGCGACCATGCAACCCGCGGTCGAACACTACGAACTCGTGCCGCCCGGTGTGCAACACGGCCAACAGCAGCGCGGCTTCGTTGGCTTCGGTTCCGCTGGCGCAAAAGAAAGATTGCGTGAGCCCCTCGGGCAGCACGGCGGCCAACCGTTCGGCCAAGGCCAGCATGGGTTCGGACAGATAGATCGTGGTGGTGTGCTGCAACCGCGCGAGCTGCTCGGTGGCGGCCGCCACGATTTGCGGATTGCTGTGGCCGGCGTTCATTACGCCCACGCCACTATAGAGATCGAGCAGCCGGCGCCCGGAAGCATCGTATAAACAGGCCCCCTGGCCGCGCACAATGACCGGAGGCCGGCGATAAAAGTGATAAACGCACGGCCAAATGTGCTGCTGTTTCTGCCGCAACAACCGTTCGGCCGATGGCGGCTCGACCGCAAGCGTAGACTCGGCGGTTGAGAGGGAAGACGTCGAGTGGTTCATCCGCCACTGCTCCTTTTACAAGAGTTGGGCACCTTAGGCAGCCAAACGGCGGGCCGCGGCGTGGGCTACGTCGGCCGAGCCGTCGATGATGTCGATCGGGGGCACACGGTCGGCGATACCCACCTGGCAAACGACGCGCATCATGTGTTCGAGCGCTTCGCGCACGTCGGCGGGCATCAGCAGGCTGTCGAGATTGGCGAACATGGAAATGTGCTGGGCACCGCAACCGGCCTCTTCGCCTCGTCCGAAGCGGCACGCCCACTGCATGGCCTCTTCAGGATGCTCGAGGGCATAGCTCAGGCTTTGGCGAATCAGATCGCAAACTTCCGAGGCGGCCGCCGTGCCGAGATCGCGGCGCACAAGGTTCAGCCCTACCGGCAACGGGCGCTCGGTGCGCTGGCACCAAAGGGCGCCCAGATCGACCACCTTATGAAGCCCCTTGCGGGGATAAAAAAGCAGCTCTTCGTGAATCATCACGCCGGCGGCCAGTTCGCCGGCAGCCACAGCGTCGGCAATGCGGTCGAACTGCATTTCGACCAATTCGGCCTCGGGCAGGGCCCACTTGAGCAGCAAGCCGCCCGTGGT
>WGDQ01000165.1 GCA_015493185.1 Planctomycetaceae bacterium | reverse complement strand
TTCATCACCCTCGGCGGGTCCGGCTTCACCGCCGCACCTAGTGAGATAGTGACGCACGTGTTCGACAACGTTTCCGTCACCGTTCCAGAACCCGCGTCTCTGCTGATGGCCGCTTTCAGCGCCCTCGCCTTGTGCGGCTATGGCTGGCGGCGAAAGGGACGTTTTCAACGCCCGAGCTGATGCCAGCCGACGATCGGAATCGAAAGCCGGTCGATCGCCTGCTCTATGTCGGCCTGCGCACCGATGACGATACGGTGTGAAATCGACCTTCGAGGCTCACGATCTCCGCACTCTTTGCCGGCTACCGTTCCAGAATCACCACATCGCATCGCCAGCTCTCGGCGTCTTCTTTCGCGCGCTCCATCACGCCGAGCACTTGCCGGCAGCCATCCTGATCGCCCCCTCCAGTGCCACCAGCACGGCAACGTTCTTCGCCTCGCCGCCCCACCTCCGCTTGAGCCCAGACGCCGGTCCGCGCGCCATACGCAAAACCACCTTCAAAGGGCCGATTCCGCCGCGCTGAGCCCCTGATCCACGATCCTCTTCGCCGCCTGAACCTTAAATTCACGACGGCAACTTCGTCGCTGCGCCATCCCTCGAATCTCGTTTCTTGTGATATCAAGCAACCTTAACCGGCTGTCCACAAGACATGGGAAGATTCACAGGTCTGGGAGGCACGGGGAGGGGGTGGTCCGCAGTTCGGTGGAATGAGGTGCTCAATGGGCTGCTGGATGCGGAGGCGGATCGGCTTTGCCAGCCGCCAGCATCCTGTCCGCTTCCCGAAGCTTCCGGATGATCTGCTCCGCAATATGGCGCTGCCGTTTCATGAAAATCTTCTTGCCCTAACCGGCGGCTGAGACTCTCATAACGTCTGGACCACTCTGGGGAGCAAGCCAGGAGTAAGGCCCCGTCGTCTGGTCGAGAGCAGCGCGGTCCGATGTCGATTCGTCTGCGAAACGATTCAGCCCGTCGCGAGGCTGGGGCAGGCACATTTCTTCAACGAGGTGTTTTATTGTGGCACTTGCACAAGAAACCCGTTCGCTCGCGACGCACTGGCGTTGTCTAGCTCTCTTGTTGGTTGTCTGGCCGCTGGCTGGTCGTACGGCTAGAGCGGATGACAAGACGGGGCCTTCGGGCAGAGACCCTGCCGCCAAGGCCCTACGTGAATACAAGGAAGCTTCGCGCGCCTTCCAGGCCTCAGCACCAACCGAGGAGAGTGTGGCTGAGTTCTACAGGCCGTGGCGTGAGCGCCTGGTCGCCGCCGCAGCGGCTTCGAAAGACCCAGACAATCGCATTGCTGCGCTCGAGAGGGCCATCGCGATCTCGAATCGTCTCAGAGACTACGCCTACTCGGTGGCCTTGATTCAAATGTTGTTGAATTTAAACCTTTCGGAAGAGGTCAAGAGCTACTGGTTGATGCAACTTGGTGAAACGGCGGAACGGGAGTTGGTTACACATCGCAATAAGGACTATGGCAAGCTCGCCGTTGCCACGTACAGGAGGCTGCTGGAGGGTGCGTCGGCAATCACTGTTGACGATCGCTTGCTCGTCACAGGGTGGCTGGCAACGATCGCCGGCCTGATGGACACCGAGCGAGGCATTGTAACCAAGAACGATATCGCGGCGGCCGCCAGGCACGTCGAGGACGCGGTGGGGATCTTCAAACGGGGCCATCAGCCTGGTGGTCGACTTGTGGGAACGGGCTTCGATCAGAGATGGTTTCTTGAATACGCGATACGGCTGCACGTGTTGCTGGGAGCTTACAACCGAGCCTTCGCAGAAATTCGCGAGTACGCGGGAATCAAGGGGCCGATACCCCTCTCAGCGGCTGGCATCATCGTAAGTAGCGAGAGGATGAGATATTATAGTGATCCCTCGGCGTTCGCGAACGACACGCAGCTCGAGGCGCATGTGAGGTTCCTCGACAGATGTGCTGCCCATCTCGAAGACGATCCTTACGGGGTCACATTGCGGCTGGTTGCGGCACAACGGTATTTCCAGCACGGCGACTACGAGGCCGCCACTCCTCGCCTCGAGGCCTTACTAACGACCTATCGAGGGGCGATCCAAGCCTCGAAATACTCCGATTACTACCTCGCAGACATCTTAAGAATGCTGCGGGACATCTACTTCAAAAGGAAGCAAATCGCGAAGGCCGTTCAGGCGGCGGAAGAAGCGATTCCCATCAAGCGTCGGGTGAACTTGCCGACCGAGGTCGACGAAAACCTGGTGCGACAGTACAAGTCGAAATAGATCTTGTCGGCGGGGCCTGCGGACGTGTCGGAAGTTTCTCTAGGCGATACCGCCGCGGCGGGCGATTCCGCGGGAGTGGGGCAACGCAAGCGAGCGAGGTTTGTGGAATTTTCGACATCGCGCTAGTAGAAAAGCTAAATGGCAGCATCGCCGATGCCGGTCGTTGTCCGCCTAGTCCAAAGTAAGGCCCCATCATCCGGCCGAGAGCAGCGCGGTCCGATGTCGATTCGTCTGCGAAACGATTCAGCCCGTCGCGAGGCTGGGGGCAGGCACATTTCTTCAACGAGGTGTTTTATTGTGGCACTTGCACAAGAAACCCGTTCGCTCGCGAGGCACTGGCGTTGTCTAGCTCTCTTGTTGGTTGTCTG
>WGDQ01000164.1 GCA_015493185.1 Planctomycetaceae bacterium | reverse complement strand
GCCTTCTCGGTGCGTCGGCGCGCAATATAAAGGTGGCGCTCGAAGGCGGTCTCGTCCATGCCGGCGGGGGCATCGACGAAGATCTGCTCGATGGTGGGCAGGGTGCGCAGGGCCTCTTCGCCGCAAGCCTCGGGGTTTACCGGCACCGTGCGCCAACCGGCGGGCTGCAGGCCTTCGGCCTTCAGCTCCTGCTCCAGGGCCTGGCGAGCGGTGGCGGCCTTCTCGCCGTCGGGATTGAGGAACACCATGCCCACGGCATAGCGCTCGGCCGGGGTGATGCCCAGTTCGCCGGCGGCGGCGCGCAGGAAGTCGTCGGGCTTTTTCAGCAACAGGCCGCAGCCGTCGCCGGTCTTGCCGTCGGCGGCCACCGCGCCGCGGTGGGTCAGGCGGGCCAGGGCGCCGATGGCGGTCTCCAGCAGCCAGTGGCTGGGCTTGCCGTCCATCTGCGCGATGAGGCCGAAACCGCAGTTGTCCCGCTCGAAGTCGGGGCGATACAGGCCGGATTGGGGGATCTGGGGAGTGCTCACTGTCTGTCGAACCGTCTTTTTGCCTGCAAGTGCTTGATTGGACTGGCCGAGCGCACGAAAAGCCCGGGCAAAATGGTGTCGCAGTATACAGCCCCGTCCGGTCGTCTTCAATCGGACGCGCAACAGGGGCTTGCGGCCCGGGCCATCGGGGAACGGGGCGGAGGCGCCGCGCCGTGCGGAGGGGCGCGGTTGCGCCGGTGGGCATGCGGCAGAAAAAGAAACGGCCCGTGCGGGCCGTTTCCGTGCGCGTGTCAGGCGGTCGCCTTGCGGCGGCGCTTTTTCTTGCCGACCTTTTTCATGATGGCCGCAACCTGCTTTCGCTCCCAGCGTTCGACGGCCGAGGCGATCGCCTTGGCCTTCTTCTCGCCGAGTTTGAGCAGGGCCTGTTCGCGCTTGGCCAGGATGTTGAGTTGTTCCTTGAGCTGGGCGATTTCCGCCTTGGCGGCTTCGCGGGCCGCCTGGAGTTCTTCCTTGGCGGCGGCACGGGCTTCGCGCAGGGCCGCCTTGGAGGCTTTCAGATCTTCACGCAGCTTGGCGATCAGGGCACGACGCTTGGCGTCGAGTTCCTTGCGCTTGGCGGCAGCGGCTTTCTTCTTGGCGGCGGCCTTTTTCTTTGCCGCTTTCCGCGCGGTGGCCGTCCTGCGGGCTACGGTTTTTTTGCTGGCCGCCTTCTTGCGGGCGACTTTCTTCTTTGCCGCTTTTTTCTTTGCCGCCGTGGCGGTCTTGCGGCGAGCGGTTTTCTTCTTTGCAGCCATGTGTTGTTCCCCCTGAGCGTGTTCGGTGTGTTTGAGTATAGCGTCTAAATCAGGAGATGGAAACACGACGACCGTTTCGGTGACGGTGTTCACAACGAATGGTGAGATCGAGCGCCTCAGCGTGCATCGAGTTCGGCATGAATGTCACCGAAGCGTCGTGGCCAGGGTTTTTGTTTGCGCAGCGCGGTCGCCAGGCTTGCGATGGCGGCGCGCGCGGCTTTGCGATCGGCATAATCGCCGTAGACCACGACGAACACATCCCGTCCGGCACGACGTTTGCGGTAATAGGCCGCCTTTCCGAGCAGCCGGTGTTTTTGCATGAAGCGGCGGATGCCGGTTTCGTCATGACCGGCGATCAGTTGCAGGGTGTAGTGACTGGGATCACGGCTCCACAGCCAGGCAAGATGATCGTTTCGTTCCAGGTTGTCGGGCGGTGGCTGATGGAACGCGGCGGGCGGCTTCGCACTGCCGCGCTCGGGGCGGCGTGCCTGAATCCCGGCAAAGCGGCGTATCCAGGGTTGCAGGGTTTGGACGCTGGACGGCAGCTCACGAAAGGCTTGCCGGGCCTGTTCGCGATCGGCATAGCTGCCGACGATGACGCTGTACCAGGTTTGCCCGTTGCGGTGCGTTTCGAACGCTACCGCCTGCCCTTTCAGCCCATGGCGGGTGACGAAGCGTTCGACGCTGGCGCGGTTGCGCGTGGAGAGCAATTGCAGGGTGTAGTGATTCGGCGGTTGGCGATCGATCCACGCCCGGTCCCACAGGGTTGCCGGGGCGTTGACGCGTTGAGGCGGGCTGGCTGCCGTAGCGGGCGGGCGCTTGGCTTCGATCGTGATCGGCACCGGTGCCGATGGCCGTTCCCCCGGTCCGTACACCTGGACCTGGAGCGTGGTCGGGGTGGTGCCCGGCACGAGCGTGAAGCGTGCGGTACGGGTGTCGATCCAGGTGACCTTGTCGGATGGCAGCGGCGTCGTCTGATCGTCGTGCCGGATCACGATTCGGCTGTCGGCAGTGAAGTTCCGGCCGCTGAGCGTCAGGGTAACCGGATCCGTGCCCGCGGAAACGACGGCCGGTTCCACCCGTTCGATGACGGGTGCCGGCAACGTCACGCTGGTCGGCGGGGGTTCGCTGTCGACCGGCGAGACTTCGGCCGGGAGGGGCTCGGTCGATTCGATCGAGGGCGGGGGGACGTTGGCGGGCGCGTCGGCGTCCTTGTGTGGTGTGTTTTCGATCACCGTCGTGCGG
>WGDQ01000163.1 GCA_015493185.1 Planctomycetaceae bacterium | reverse complement strand
GTTTTTGAACTTTGGCTTTGCTCGTGCAATCAGCCGAACGGCTTGCCATTGCACGTCCACGAGCGAGCCCTAACCACAGGCGCTGGTACATACACCCTCTCTCTACTTTTTTGCTAGGTTGCTCAAAACCGCAATCCCACATGCGCACTTCATCTTCTTCTGACGCATCCGGGCATGGCCCGCGGCGTCGCAACCCAGTGGCAACGTGGGGGGGTATCGCCTTGATCGTAGCCATAGGCTTGACGTTGTTCTCGCTCCGGCGTCACCTGATCTCGCGTCCCGACCCGACGATACATCATGCCGTCGGTGGGCAGCTTGGACCGTTTGAAGTTGTCCCTCTGTCTGGCACCGACGCGCCACTCGATTCCGACCAGCTTCGCGGCCGCGTTGTGCTCTTCGACCTTTGGGGGCCGTGGTGCCCACCATGTCGGCGCGAGCTGCCAGCACTAGCTGAGTTGGCGGAAACACTGGCCAGCAATCACGACTTTCGTTTCGTAGCCGTAGCCGTACCGTACGAGGCCAGCGAACAAACCACGCTAGCTGACGACGTACAGCGGTTCCTGCAAGGCCATGGGCTCAACCTTGCCGTCTATGCCGATCCCGATCGAAGCCTGCGCATGGCCGCCCAACGGGCCGGTGTCTATACAGGCAGCTTTCCGACAACCTGGCTGATCGACCGTCAGGGCACGATTCGCGCCGTCTGGAAAGGCTTTTTACCGGGCGCCGTCGACGACATGAAACGTCTTGCCGAACAACTGCTCGACGAGCCGCGCCCGTCCACATAAAGCTCACGCAGGTCGGCACCGGACGCATTTTGCTCAGGCTGCTCCGCTACGACCAACGGCGGTACGCCTCCCAGAAAACCGTAGGCCCTTCCTCGTTCCGGGAGCTTGGCTCTGGGGGCAAGGAAAGAGCACTCGGCCGATCGCCCCTTGCGCCCAGTGAGCGTCATCCTCGCGGATCGGGTGCAGCCGACTCCAACCGGTTGAGCAGTTGTCGAACGGCTTCAGATGGATCACTCGCATCGGTCACGCCTCGAGCCACCGCCACGCGACCAATGCCCGTTGCCAGCACGCTGTCGAGGTTCGTGACGTCGATTCCGCCGATTGCGAAGGCGGGCAATCTGATTTCGCGAGCCACGGCCTCGAGAGTTTCAAGGCCCAAAAAAGCGTCGAATTGCTTCGTTGCTGACGGAAATACGGGCCCCACGCCGATGTAGTCGGCTCCGTCCAGTACCGCCTCGCGGGCCTGTTCAATGCTGTGGGTGGAAACACCGACCAGCATTTTCGAGCCGACCACGGCGCGCACGTCGCGCACACGCAAATCGTCTTGTCCCACGTGCACCCCGTCGGCACCGACCAGCAACGCCAAGTCTGGCCTATCGTTCACGACGAATTGGCACATTGTCCCTCGCGTCAGTTCACGCAGACGCTGGGCTCGTCGGAGCAATTGTCGGTCATCCAATCGTTTATCGCGCAATTGAATGAGAGGAGCTCCAGACGCTATCAACTGTTCAACCAAACGTTCGAACGCTTCATATGTTTTGCAGCCGTCAACCAACACGCAAAGCCGTGCGTTCCGCAGACGCTGACGTGCCTCGACCGTACCAGTCACTGCCTTTTCAAGTGTATAAACCCGATAGCGAAGTTGCTTGAAAGCATTGCCTGGGTCGGCACCAAGAAGCTTGCCAAACTCTTCCAAACTCCGCAGTGCCTGTTCGAGGCGTCCGAAGTTGGCGGCCAACACGTCCTCTAGAGAATCGCGACGCGACTCCGCGTCGGTCGAAAGCTGTGTTCCCACGTCGTGTTGTGTATCGCGTCCTGCCAGTCGTTGCCGGTGTGGTATCTGCTTCAGCGCAGCGGTCAGATCATGACGAAGCTGCTTGCAACAAGCGGTCAAGCAACGATCGTCGAGCAGGAAGCGAACATAATCTTCGATCACACGTGTCGCTTCGGCAGCTCGGTTAGCGGCTGCATCCAACACACGAACGAGCCGCGCCCCTTCGGCCGGCATCCGGAATCCGACACCGGCATCGCAAGCCTCTGTTGCTTGCCACGACGCAGCAGATTCGTCCGCATGGCATTCCGTTTCCCGTTCCGCCTTGGCCGCTCCTGGCACTTCACAAGATGTTGGCACAGCGGCGCAACTGCCCTCGGGCACCGTTTCTACGCGTACGACATGGTTCTGGGGTTGGTATTCGTCAGGAATGTCCAGCGGTGGCCCGATAGGAACATCAGCCGCGGTTGCCTCGTCTGGTTTTGATACGCCATGCACTCGCAAGATCTCGGCCTCCAGTTCCTCCGCGTCGATTCCCTGCTCACGAAGCCATTTGGCTACCTCGTGCTCTCCCGAAATCAACCCCAGCAGTAGGTGTTCTGTGGCCAGTGCAGAAGACGTCAATTCGATGTTCAATCGGCACTCTGCCTCATGAAGCAATTCCCGCACGGTATCCGACAGCGGAATCACCCCCCCTGCCAAAGACGCCGGCAACCCAGCCCAAACCG
>WGDQ01000162.1 GCA_015493185.1 Planctomycetaceae bacterium | reverse complement strand
GCGGACAAAGCGGTATAAGACCTCGGTGGCCAACTTCAGCTCGTCGAGCGGCAGCCATTCGTCGATCGTGTGTGCCTGGTCGATCGACCCAGGACCGAATACCACCGTGGGCACGCCGTCGGCCGCGAATTGCGACGCGTCGGTTCCGTAAGGCACACCGATTTGCCGCCCCGATGCACCGCACGCCTGCGCGGCTTCGGCAAGCCGTTCTGCCAGCGCTGCATTGGCGCCTTCGGCCAGGCTGGCGCCATCCAAAAAGGGTGGCTCGTGTTCGACGGCCGAGCAGTCGACCCCGGGCCATTGCGCTATGTGGTCGATCACATGTTGGTAGGCGGTCTGACTCGACTCGCCGGGCAGCACGCGACGGTCGATCTCGATCGTGCACTGATCGGGCACGGTGTTCACGCTCAAGCCGCCACGGATTGTGCCCACGCTGAGCGTGACAGGGCCGCAGAGCGGATGGGCCGGGAATTGCCGCGTCACGTCGCGTTGGTAGGCTTCCAATGCCGCAAGAACCGGGGCCATTTTGTACACGGCATTCGATCCCGACTGCGGGTTGGCGCTATGGGCGGCCCGCCCTCTGGTGTGGCATCGCCAGCGAACGGCTCCCTTGTGGGCCACCACCACGTCGAGACCAGTTGGTTCGGCCACGACAACCGCGTCGGGCGCGCGAGGAAGCAACTGGCTGTCGCCTCGTCGCCAGAGTTCGACAAGCGCCCGAGCACCTGAGTAGCCGTGCTCTTCGTTGATCGTACACGCCATCACTACATTGGGCATGGTTGCGGGGCGCTCTTCGGCCAATCGGGAGAGAACGGCCAGCATGGCCGACATGCCTCCCTTGATGTCGCACGCCCCCCGGCCGTAGATACGCCCATCGCGCACAACCGGCTGCCAGGGATCGATCACCATACCGTCGACCGGTACCGTATCTTGATGGGCCTCGAACACTAGAATCGGTCCATCGTCAGCGCGTTCGGGTTGATCGAGCCGAGCAATGATGTTCTCGCGTCCCGACTCCACCTCGTGCCGTTCGTACGGCAGCCCGAGCGATTCGAACAATTCGGCCAGACGAGCGGTCATCTCGTATTCGTAGAATTCGGGCCCTGAAAGATCGCGGCCCATCGGGTTCACGCTCGGTATGGCGATCAGCTCACGTAGTGTTTCGACGACATCGAGCATCGTTGAATCTGCCTGCATACGGGAACACTTGACTCGAACGATTGCAGCTCCGAGCGGCAACGTGGCAAACCGGCTTCCACTGCATGGCGGTAATGAATTCTGGAGCGTAGCGCCATAGACCGAAAGAAACCGCAGGCTTGGAACCAAGCGAATTGTTTTGATCGGCGGGCAAGCACCCGTCGCACCGCAGCGGCGCGAAATGACACCGCCCCACATTCCAATGTCCGAAGCAACGACTTCGCACTGTATCGCCCCGATTGCTGTGACCGACCCTGTGTATCAGAATGCAGATGTACCCGCCGGGCAAGAAGCCGTCTCGATTGCGTCACCGGCCGAGTCTCGTCGAATTCGCCCGTTCTTCCCAATGGTGTTACACGCGACAAAAGCCGGGCTGGTCTGGGGCACCGAGAGTAAATAATAAGACGTCGCCCCACCCGGAATTAGATGCGCGGCAACGATGTCGGGGGAGATCAAGGCGTCGCCGTCTCGATCTGCCAACGCAACGGGCAAGCATGGCCGCGCGACCCCTCAGGATCGAAACACATCCACAGAGGCACAGCGACAGCGAAGTAGCGAACTGCACGAGAAGCTGGGGCCCTCGGAAGACTCGAAAGAAACGTTTTGAAAAAGGTCAAAAACACGGACAACAGCCCAACCTGTCGGAACGCGGGGTTGCGAATGCCGGGGCGGTCGGCCACGAGAGTCTCGAACTGGCAGGGCGTGCCAGAAATTTCCCCTTGACGAGGGGTGGATTTTTGAAGGTCGCGTGAGAAAAATAACGTTGTGGGGGTGACGACCCCTACCACATCAACCCTTCGTAGGTTCCTGCCCCGCCTACGAAGGGTTTCTTTTTTTGTGGAGCCGCTCGGTTGAGCTTCGCCAAGATACTGGCTTGCGGTGATGCTCGTGGTTGCCGTCGAGCGCCGTCCGTTTGGTGTCGCCGTTTCTCAGCGTACGCTGCATGTGCCTGCTGCAAGCGGGAACGCGTGTTGGGTGGTCTCCACGGTTGGCTATGGCTGGGCTGGTTTGGTGCTTTTCATCTGCTGAACGGGCCAGCCTTAGCACCTTGCAAGGCATCGGGGGGTGGGAGCGCAGCGCGTGTGCGACAAAACGCACACGTCGTTTCGCCTGAGTGCTTGACGGCTGGAAGGACAACGGCTAAGATCCGTTGCGCCAGTGACTTAGTGCTCGACGTGTTGGTCGGGCTTTTTCTTCGGCCGACTTTGTGAATGGTTTCACAAAGTCGATCGGTTGTTTTAATCCTATGCCGGGCAAGGTGTTATGGCCGCAATTTGGTTGCCGATCTTCTTGTTTGTGGCTTTCGGGGCCTTGTTGGCCGGCGGCATGCTGGTCGCTGGTTTTTTGATCGGGCCGCACCGTCGCAATCCGGTCAAAGAAATGCCGTACGAAAGCGGCATGGATCCCTTTCACGACGCCCGTCGGCGATTCAGTGTTCGGTTTCATGTAGTGGCGGTGGCCTTTCTCGTTTTCGATGTGGAATTGCTGTTTCTCTACCCGTGGGCCGTCGCTAGCCGGCAGGCGGTGGGAATCGACGCCGCAGTGCAGCAAGGCTTTGTGGGTGGCCGCGGCCTGGTATTCGGCGGCGTAATGCTTTTCGTGGCGTTGGTGGTGCTCGGGTTCGTTTACGACTGGCGAAAGGGAGTGTTCCGATGGCGGTAGAGATTCCCGAAAACGTCGTCGTCAGCCGGCTGGATGCACTGGCCAATTGGTCGCGCAAAAACAGCTTGTGGCCCATGCCGTTTGCAACCGCTTGTTGTGGCATCGAGCTGATGGCCACCGGGGCGAGCCGGCATGATCTGGCCCGCTTTGGTGCCGAGGTGTTTCGCTTCAGCCCGCGGCAATGCGATCTGATGATTGTCGCCGGACGGGTGGTGATGAAAATGCTGCCCGTTTTGCAGCGCATCTGGCAGCAAATGCTCGAGCCGAAGTGGTGTATTTCGATGGGGGCCTGTGCCTCGAGTGGCGGTGTGTTCGACACCTATTGCGTGGTGCAAGGAATCGATCGGTTCATCCCCGTCGATATGTACATACCCGGATGTCCGCCCCGGCCGGAACAGTTGATCCAGGCGATTATCGATCTGCAGGACAAGATCGAGCGGGAAGGAACTATCTCGGGCAAAGAGTTTCAGCAGCAGTCCCGTCAGCAGCGCAGCCGCGCACTGCTTGAATTGCCGATTGTCGAGGTGCCATCGGGCGCGACAACGCAGTGAGAACTCGATGCGTGCCTTGGCGCGGCTGGCAGGCACCATCCTTGTCGGGTGTTTGGAGAAAGCGTGTTGCGGCTAACGGAAAATCCTGGGCAACGGAAGCATTCACATGGCTAGCCAAAAAGCGCTTGCCGCTCTGACGCAGCGGTTTGGCAAATTGGAAACCAGCGAGTTTCGCGGCCAAACCCGCGTGGTCGTGCCCCGCGACAAGCTGCTCGATGTGGTGCGCATGCTCCGCGATGAACTGGCATTCGATCTGTTGGTCGACATCACGTGTGTCGACTACTTGAACTACCGCAACGCCCAGCATCGTTTTGGCTTGGTTTACTTGTTCGCCGTTACGGAAACCAATGAACGGCTGACGCTGCGTGTGTTTTTGGATGAGCCGCAGCTATCGGTCGATTCGCTCGTGCCTCTTTACGAAGGCGCCAACTGGCTTGAACGCGAAGTGTTCGACATGTTCGGCATTCGCTTCGAAGGGCATCCCGACCTGCGACGCATTCTGCTGCCCGAAGAGTTTACCGCCTTTCCGCTGCGCAAAGATTATCCGTTGCAGGGGCGGGGCGAACGACACAATTTCCCCGTTTTGACTCGGGACGAAGGGTAGTCTCATGCCGCTGGAACCCGCCACGCTCACGAGCCTGCCCGAAGCGGGCGGTGACGAGCAGGAATATTTGTGGACGCTGAACTTCGGTCCCCAGCATCCGGCCACGCACACAACGCTGCGGATCGTGTTGAAACTTGCCGGCGAGCAGGTGGTGGATGCCATTCCCGATATCGGCTACTTGCACTCGGGTTTCGAAAAGATCGGTGAGAGTCTCGACTACAACCAGTATGTGACCGTCACCGATCGGATGAACTACATTTCGCCGCTGGCGAACAACGTGGCGTGGCACCATGCGGTGGAAACGTTGCTAGGAATCGACGTGCCTCGGCGGGCGCAATACATTCGCACCATTGTCGCGGAACTGGCCCGCATCAGCGACCATCTCTTGTGTTGTGGTGCGATGGGGCTCGACGTGGGCGCGTTCACGTTTTTCTTGTACGCCTTCAACGAGCGGGAAACGCTTTACGATGCGTTTGAAACGCTTTGCGGGGCCCGTTTCACCACCAGCTACACGCGAGTGGGCGGCGTGATGCGCGACGCCAGCCCCTTGTTTATCGAAAAGGTGCGCCATTTCGTACGCGCGTTTCCGCGCACGCTGGACGATATGGAGCGGTTGCTGAACCGAAACCGCATCTTCATCGACCGCACGCGGGGCGTGGGCGTGCTTACCAAGCAAGAAGCCCTGGCTCGCAGTTGCACGGGCCCCGTCGCCCGGGCAAGCGGCGTGACGATGGACTTGCGCAAAGATGCCCCGTATTTGGCCTACGAGGACTTCGACTTCAATGTTTGCTGCATGACGACCGGCGACTGCTATGCCCGCTATCTGGTGCGCATGGCCGAAATGCGGGAGAGCCTGAAGATCGTTTCGCAGGCGATTGAAAACCTGCCGAGCGGGCCGGTCAATTTGGACACGGGCGAGCGCGTTACGATCCCAGACAAAAGTCAGGTTTATACGACGATCGAAGGCTGTATTTCGCACTTCGAACTGATCATGGCCAACCGCGGCATCGAGGTTCCGCACGAAGAGTCGTACGCGGCCATTGAGGCTCCCAATGGCGAACTGGGCTTTTACATCGTGGGTGATGGATCGGACGTGGCCTATCGGGCCCGCTGTCGTCCGCCCTCGTTCATTCATTTCGCTGTTTTCCCGCACCTGATTCGTGGGCATACGCTAAGCGACGTGGTGGCCGTGTTGGGAAGTTTGAACATCATCGCAGCGGAGTTGGACCGTTGAGCCGACTGGTCGAAAGATCGATCGGTGGGAGAAAGCGGAGAAGAATTACTCGACGAACTCGACGAAGTTGAAAGGCGGGTAAGCGAACCTGCTTCGTGCTTCGGTTCTCCTGCCCGCCGGTCGAAATGCGTGCAGCGGCCGACGGACTGCGGAAATTGGAATATGACAGCAGCGTGCCTGGCTGCTCGGGTTTTCGTGGTGCTTCAACCAACAGCCTTTGCGAAGGTTGGCTGTTTGTTGTAGCAGACGCAGCGAGGAGCGATGCCGGGGCAAGCGAACGTGGGGCATGTGAAAGCGTGGAAATGCCGGCAACTGGAATTGAGAAACGTTTGGCAAACCATCTTTTCGAGGTTTGAGCGACCATGGCCACCGCCGAACGCGTGTTGAATGATGAAATGATCGAGGCGATTCGAGCCTTGTTTCCGCGCTATCCAACGCGTCAGGCGGTGACGTTGCCGGCGTTGCACATCGTGAACGAACGGTTGCGGCACGTGCCGCTTCAGGCGGTGGTGGAAATCGCCGAGTTGTTGGAGCTATCGCCCGCTCAGGTGCAGGACACGCTGAGTTTTTACGGTTTCTTCAAGCAGGACAAACCGCACGGTCGAACGCGGGTGTGGGTGTGCCGTTCGATCAGTTGCGCGTTGCGCGGAGGCGAGGAAATTCTGGAACACCTTTGCCGACGCGCAGGCATCGAGCCCGGAGAAACAACCGAAGACGGGCGGCTGACGATTGAGTTTGCCGAATGTCTCGGCGGTTGCGATTTCGCTCCGTGCATGTTGGCCGGAGAAACGTTGCATAAAAACATGACGATCGATAAGGCCGACGCCTTTCTCGATTCTTTGGAGTAGCACTACCGTGCCAGCTTTCGAACCCGTTTTGTTGGCCAACATCGACCGCCCGGATAGCCACACGCTCGAAGTCTATCAGGCTACCGGAGGCTACGAGACATTGCGTCGCGTGCTGCGCGATATGGAGCCGAGCGAGGTCGTTGAGACCGTCAAGAACAGCAACCTTCGTGGCCGCGGTGGCGCCGGCTTTCCGACTGGGCTGAAGTGGACCTTTTTGCCCAAAGATCATCCGGGCCCCATCTACATGTGCATCAATGCTGATGAGAGCGAGCCCGGCACGTTCAACAACCGCATTTTGATGGAGGAAGACCCGCACCAGCTTATCGAGGGCGCCATCATCGCCTGCTATGCCACGCGGGCCACAACGGCCTACTTGTATCTGCGCTACGAATACCCACTTTGCTTGCGGCGGCTCGAAGGCGCGATCCAACAATGCTACGAGGCGGGATTGCTCGGGAAGAATATTTTGGGCAGCGACTACTCGCTGGACATCTACGTGCATCGCGGCGCCGCAGCCTACATTTGCGGCGAAGAAACCGGGTTGATCGAAAGCCTGGAGGGCAAGCGGGCGTGGCCGCGGATCAAGCCGCCGTTTCCTGCCGTAGAAGGCGTGTTTCGCAAGCCGACCGTTGTGAACAACGTTGAAACGCTTTGCTGTGTGAAACACATCTGTCTCTTAT
>WGDQ01000161.1 GCA_015493185.1 Planctomycetaceae bacterium | reverse complement strand
GTGATGCCCGGCCCGATGCGGCAGGTGATGTCGTTCACGCCGATCACCGGCCCGTAGAACTTCGTCACGTGATGCAGGTTCAAATACATCGTGCGGCTCGTTGAATCGTCGTGGTTTGCCGATCGGGGGCGGTGGCTTTCGTGCGATGGTGCCGATGCCGCATCGCGTGCGGCGGCTCGCGGTGCAATGGCCCCTGGGTTTTTTCCGGTTTGTTCCGGCGCGATCACGCCATCGCTCGCAGCATGTCGCACGCGTGCCAATGGGCAGCGCGGCCGGTGGCCGTTTCGTTTGCGCTCAGGTGGCGATGTCGACGGCCCGCACGCGTCGCACCAGGGCCACCAGGGCCACGGCGCACAGCGCCGACAAAATCGCCAGCGCATACCACGCAAACCGCCATCGCTCGATGTCGTCGAATTGTCCGAAAAACAGCCGCCCAACCTCCCGCATGTCGCGCCATGGGTCGATCAGTCGCCAGTATTGGTTGTTCGTGGCCCGGGCGAATTGCGACCCCATTTCGCGCAGCAACACAAACAGGCTCGACCACGTGATGGCGATCGGGGCGGCCCGTTGCAAATAGGCCGAAAGCGTTACCAGCAAAATGCTGAGCACCACGCACAGCACCAACCCGTAGGCCAACACGGCCAGGGCCACGTTCCAATGTTCCAGCCAGTAGCTTGCCGACGAGGTGAACATGCCGTATTCGAGAAACAACAGCAAGGCCGGGCCCGTGGTGAGCAGCGTTACCACAGCACTGATGGCCAGCAGCTTGCCCACAATGTAGTGCCGGCGGTCGATCCGCCGCGACAAATAAAACGGCAACGCGCCGCCGCGAAAATCGGCCCCGACCAGCAAACTGCCTGAAAAAGCCAGCAGCATCATCACCACGATGCTTTGCCGCTGCATGAATTTGATATAGCCGCTGTCTTGTCCCGGCGCCGCATAGGCGCTGAAGCCGAAGGCCTCGAGCAATCGCTCCTGCACGCGCGGCGGAATGTCGAACTGCGTAACCAGATAAATCGCCGCCCAGAACGAGAGAAAATTCAACATGCCCAGCACAAGCACCACCCAATAGCTGCGCCGGCGAAAAATTTGCAACAACGCCACCCGCACAATGGCCAGTGTGGCCATCCAGGGGCTTTGCAGCCGGCCTTCCCACGCGTGGTATCGGGCCAGATCAACTCCCATGAGGGGCGTCCTCCTCGGCGGCCACGGCCGGGGCATCGGCAAGCCGACCCGTCAGCCGCAAGAACATTCGCGATAGGTCCTCTTCTTCCGGCTTCAGCCGGGTGATAACCACACCGTGCGACCGGGCCAGTTCGAAAAAACGGATGGTATTCCAGCTGCGCGGCACATCCACTTTCGCCATTCGTGGCGCGCCGTCCACCGCTTCCACCCGCGCGCCGTTTTGAGCCAGCGCCCGGCGAAACGGCTCGTCGGGGCCTTGCCAGGCGAGCTCGTAGCGATGATCCAGCACCGACCGCAACTGGCTCACCGGCGCCGAACAAATAACCGTACCGCGGTCGAGCACCACCACCTGATGGCAAAGCCGTTCCACATCGCCTAGCAGATGCGTGCAAAGAATGACGCTTTTGCCCGTTTCGGCAATCAAATCTTCAATCAGCCGCAACATCGCCACGCGTCCGGCGGGGTCGAGCCCGTTGGTCGGTTCGTCGAGCAGCAGCATTTGCGGATCGTGTACCAGCGCGGCGGCCAGCTTCAGGCGTTGCAGGTTGCCCGCCGAATACTCTTCGAGCCGGCGGTAGCGTAGTTCGCCCAGACCCACGTAGTTGAGCACCTCGTGTGCGCGGCGCCGGGCGTCGCGGTGCGGCATGCCGTACAAATCGCCGGCCAGCGTGACGAATTCCACGCCTCGCAACACGGGCACCGTAGCCGCCGCCTCGGCCATGTAGCCGATTCGTCCTCGCAATTGGCTCGTCGAGCGGCAAATATCGTAGCCCAGCACGGTGCCTTCGCCCGCATCGGGCCGCAGCAGGCCGAGCAGAATTTTGAGCAGCGTCGACTTGCCCGCGCCGTTGTTGCCCACCAGGCCGATCGTGCCCGGCTCGAGCGCCAGCGTCACGTCGCGCAGTGCCCTCACGCGGCCGTAAGAGCGGCTCACATTGCGAATGTCGATCAGCAGCGACCGGCTCAACCTCGAAGCCCCTTCTCTGGCGACGGCACCGCGGCAATTCAGACCACGCGCCCACTTGTGGTTCGGCGCCCCGTCGTGACTCTTGGCTTGTTCTGCCCCCGTTGTTCTGCCCCCGATTCTATCAGAGCACGGGCCGGCCCGTGAGCCGGCGCGCGTTCGAAACGGCCCGTCGCCCCCCGATGCGTGCTTGATCTCTGGGATCCAACGGCCTATCACATCGCCCCGTAGCGGGCGCAGCGATTGCCTGAGCAAAGGGGACGATCGAGCAGCAAACCACCAGGGGCTTCGCTGCCAGGGGGGAGGCCGCCCGATGAAAAGTGGGAGGCCGCCCGATGAAAAAACGAAAAAAAGGGGGCCGGCTTCATCCGTGGGGTGACAAACTGAAACGGCGGCAAGCCCAACGTGCCTCGTCGAAGGCTTATCTGAATCGCCATGTCGAGCCGTGGACGGCGCGGAGCGTAACCCTTCCCTTGAATCGCTCGCAGCCAACGCGAGTTTTGTTCGCGGCCGTCAATCACCCAGCGCCTGACGAAATGCGGCCAGACGCTCGGCCATGGGGCCCGGGGCGCTGAGGTGATAATTGCTTCCGACCGGTTCGACGCCCAGCGCAATGAATCGCGGGCCGGGCAGCGTCAGGGCTTCGCCCGCTTCGCAGCGCCAAGCGTCCGCGTCGCCGTAAGCTCGCACGCTGCCAATACCGGCCGCCGCGGCCATTCGGGCAAAGTCGGCCCGGGCAATCGAAGCGGCCGTTTGCTGGCCACCGGTCACTTCATACAGCCCGTTGTCCAGCACAATCAACGTGAAGTTCGTGGCTCCGCTGGCGGCAATCGTGACCAGTGCCCCCAGGTTCATTAGCATGCAGCCGTCGCCATTCAGACACACCACCTCCCGCTCGGGCTGCGCCAGGGCCAACCCCAGGGCCAACAGGGGCGCTTCGCCCATGGCCGAGGGAATGTAGTGGAAGTCGAGCGGGTGCGACGAGAGCTTTGGCCACTCGCGGGCCGCGCCCATCGTGGTAACCACAATCTGATTTTCGCGCCAGTCGCGCAGCACGCGCAGCGCCTCGACCAGCGGCATCCGCCCCCTCGGCTGCGCGGTTGCCTCGGCCTTGATCACGTGCATCGATCCACCACCTGCAACTGGGAAAAAAGGCGACGAAGCCGTGTGCCGGCCGTGTCCCCTGCTGCTGCTGCGTCGTAGCTTGGCTTTTCAGGGGCGCGCTTTCGCAACGCACTGGTTCGGCAAAGGTGCCCGCCGGGATAGCCCCGTCTGTCTTTGTTTTTGGGGTTATTACCGACACCGTAGTTTATCCGGCGCCGTTCTGCCAGAACTCCACGCGCCGATCGGCAAAAGGTGCGCTTTACCCATTGCCGAAGAATCGTGCGGCCACGCGATCCGCAAGCCGCCGATTGCCTTTGGCGTTGAAGTGGTGATCGCCGCGCAGAATTTCGTCGGCACTGGGAAGAAATGTGGTGTATTCCACCTCGTTTTCCTCGCACCAGCGAATCAAGAAGGCGATGTTCGGATCGAACTCGATCAGAGGAATCACCAGAATCAATCGTATGCCGTCCGTTCGACAGCGCACCAGCAACCGGTAGAGTGCCCGAAAGGTGGGGTTGTCGGGCAACGACCAGCCATCGATCACGGCGAGCAAGGCCCGGCGAATCGCGGCTTCGTGCTCTGTTGAGCTAGCGGTCGGAAAAACGGCCGGCAATTCTTCCATGCCTTGATACGTTGTGGCCACTTTGATCGCCAGCGGCACACACGCTACGTAACTGCGCCGGAAAAGCCCATAAAACGCCTGCTCGCCAAACGAATTTCCCGCTTCGTCTTTTAAGTTGCCGACGACCGCCCGATCGTCGGCGAAGTCGCCATTCTCGGCCAAATAAATGATGGCGTTCGGTGTGCCGAGTTGCGACTCGACCGACCGGCTCTTGGCAATAGCCGCCCTGAGCCCGATGCCAACAACTCCTAGGTTCAACACGTCGTATTTCGCGCCAAGCGCGCGATGAAGATAGGCGGGATAGCTTTCTTCGAAATCGACTCCCCAACCCATGGTGAACGAATCGCCGATGCAATGGATCGTCGGCACATTGTCGTTCGGTGCTTCGAACGTTTCGTAATCCGTGGTCGTCACCTTCAATGCGCGAACGCGCGACAACGCCTGCTCGCCGCAGCGGAGACCATGCCGGTCGACGTGCACCGTGAAATCGAGAAACACCGTGCCGTCGTCGCGCTGCAAATGAAAATGGACGCGGCTGCCGGGAATGAAGTCGTCGCCCAACGGTGTGGGCCGCATCAGCCGAAAGTAGCGATTGGCGAACACGACGATTTGAGGTTGCCACCACCGCAGCGTCGCTTCGCCCGCGATTGCCGCCAGACAGAAAACCACAAGCGCAAAGACGAGCTTCTTGCGAGTCGACAGCATAGACGTGTGCCCCCGTAACAAATAGTTGTGCCGGCCCAGGGACTACACTTTTAACCTTTTCACAGGAGGCATGCAAATTAGAAATTGCGGATGCGTATGTAATGAGAATACAGAATACGGTGACGCATCCATGTTGCGTGAGAATCGTCACACAATCCCCAAACGCCGGTACGCTGAGAATGCCGTGAATGGCGTACGGATGTGCCGGCACACATCCTGTTTGTTTGGCAGTTAGAGCCAGCGGACAAAGCGCGTCTGAACTGCCGGGACGAGCGGTTCTTGCGCAAGAGTTCGAGGTTC
>WGDQ01000160.1 GCA_015493185.1 Planctomycetaceae bacterium | reverse complement strand
GATCGCGGTCCGGCAACGATCCATCAGCCAGGGTTCGCGCACATTGCGTTCGTTGTCGACGACGTGCAGCAAGCCCGCCTTCAGGCGCTTGCCGCAGGCGCCCAAGATGTCGGAGAGGTAGTCACCACACAAATCGAAGGGGCCGGCACAATCACCGTGCACTATATGACCGATCCCGAGGGCAACATTTTCGAGCTGCAACACTGGCACGAACCCGCCGCGGACAACGAAATCTCATCCGACGCCACACCCTAAGCGCGGCCGTTGTGCGCAACGATCAGTCACGGCGATCGAGATGACCGCTTTTGTTGATGGCCCGCATTAAACGCAAGCCAAGCGCAATAGCTACCAAGCAGCCGGTAAGCCCGAGCAGCGAGATGTTGCTGACGACGTAGGGAATCGAGATCAGCGGCGGCACACCACGGCTTAGCACGAGCGACGAGCCTAAAAACAGCGCGCTGGCCAGCATGCCCAACACCAGGCGATTCACCGAGGGCTCCAGTCCCCGGTGGTCCAGATGCACATCGAAACGACCGCTCTGGATTTGTTGCATGATGTCGAGCAGATTTTGCGGCAGCACTTCCAGCAAATGCTCGACTTCTCGGTAAATGCGTTGCAACTTGCGCAGGTTGCGAGCCGGCGACAGCCGACGGCGGATCAAGCGACGACGAAACGGCCGCATGATTTCCAGTAGATTGAATTCCGGATTCAACAGCCGCGCCGTCCCTTCCAGCATGATCAACACCTTGATCAGCATTGAAACGCGCGCCGGCAGGCGGATCTGGTAGCGGCGGATCAGCTCGGTCAGTTCGCTCAGAGCACCGGAAAGATCAAACTCGCCCAGCGGTAGATTGCCGTAGTACGAAACGAAGTCCGTCACGTCGATGCTGAGCGCCGCCTGATCCAAGCCCGGAGGAATTTCGCCGATGCGCGTGATGATCTGGGTCAGCGATACGGCGTCCTGGTTGGTAATGGCTATCAGCATGTCTTCGATCGACTCACGCAGAGACTCATCGATCCGACCAACCATGCCGAAATCGAGCAGGCCGATCACGTTGCCATCCAGCACCAGGATGTTTCCCGGGTGCGGGTCGGCGTGGTAAAAGCCGTGCTCGAAAATCATCTCCATGTAGATTTCGGCCCCTCGTCGGGCAAGCAGCTCCAGATCGAAGTGCCCCTTGCTCAACGCGGCGGTGTCGGAAAGCTTGGTTCCGAACAGCCGCTCCATCGTGAGCACCCGTGGCGTGGTCATCTCTGAGCACGGTTTCGGTATGTGAATGTGCGGGTTGTCTGCGAAGTTTTTGCGAAACTCGACCATGTGCCGTTCTTCACGTCCAAAGTCGAGTTCGCGCAGAATCGTACGCTGAAACTCCGCCACCGTGGCCCGTGGTCGATAGTTGCGAAACTCCGGAATCTGCTCGGCCGCCTGTGCCAGTCCGGCCAAGATGTCTAGATCGACGCGGATTTTTTTCTCGATTCCCGCTTTCTGCACTTTGACCACCACTTCTTCACCCGACCGCAGCCGCGCGGCGTGGATCTGGCCGATCGAGGCGGAAGCAAGTGGTTCGTCGTCGAATCGGGCGAACAGGTCGTCGATCGGTTGGCCGAGTTCGGCCACGATGGTCGCCCGTATTTCGGAAGCGGGCTGCGGGTCGACATCGGCCTGCAAACGGCTCAATTCTTTGGCCAGCTTTACGCCCACCAGATCGGGCCGTGTGCTGAGAATTTGGCCCAACTTGATGAAAGTGGCCCCCAGTTCCATCAGGGCCAGTCGCACCCGGGCTTCGCGATCGTAATTCGCCAGAATTTCGCCCGAGGGGGTCTTGAAAAGGTCTTTGAGCAGCTTCAGATCCAAGCGGCTGATCCAGTCGGCCAAACCATACTTGCTCAGCACCGACACGACCTCGACCAGTCGCGACCAGTTGCGATAGAGCTGCGGGATGGTCGTGATTTTTACCATCCGTCATGTCCTTTTTGCTGGCATGAATATGGTGTGCTGAACCCGGCTGGCCGTCCTGCTTTTTTCTCGATTTCACGGCCCGACAAAAGATTCTCGTCCCGCATGGTCTCCACAGCAGGCCGCTACGCACCACTCTAACCGCAGGGGCCGTCCGCGACCAATTCCGATGATGCCCTGTCCGCCAGAGTCTTGGACAAGCGGTTTCACAAGGTACGCGAGCCACTGTCGCCACATAGCGAAACAGCTCACGCCAAACACAGCTCACAAGCGGTGCGGAGGTAGCCCCATATCTTCAGCGGATCAAGACAAGTCTGCCGTGTGCGGGCTGAGGCATTTCCAATTCCAATCCAATTCCAATCTCCAATGCGAGGTCGAAGCGGCAAAGGGCAGGGGGGCCGCGCAGTCCGCTGGGGATCTGTTCTTGCTTGGAGATGTAGGAGAATTGTTGTCGTAGAG
>WGDQ01000159.1 GCA_015493185.1 Planctomycetaceae bacterium | reverse complement strand
TTACCTCGGCTGCGTGCACAGCGTGGAGCCCGATTCGGCCATGCGACCGTTGTTGGCCAATCACAATCGATCGCTGCGGATGGCCGACATCCGTTTCGACCCGCTGAACACGATGATCATGAACCTGGTCAGCGAGGAAATGCGCGATTACGACGTATTCGATTTTCGTCGGATGGGTTTTGAAACCAAGCTGCGTCTGTTCAATATCTATCGCGAAATGTACCGCGTTTCGCCAAGGGCGAGCCAAGCCGACGACTACGTAAAGCGCATGGGCCCTCTGCTGGTGAAAAAGAAGCCGATGGCCGACTCGGCAAAGCGTTCTGCGCCCTCTGCCGCACCGCGGCGTGCTGCTCGTCGGACCGTGCAGCACAAGGGAGGATCGGCCGCCGTTCAACCCAACGTCGGTTCTGCTGCCCGATAGTCATAAACCGGTTGGCCGGCGAGCAGCGTTGCCACGATCTGCATCTCCTGCACGAGGCCGTCGGCACCGTGTTTAAGCTGAAAGAAGACCAGGTCGGCCGCGTCGCCGGGGCGCAGACCGCCCGCGGAAATTCCCAATAGTGCCATCGGATGCTTCGTGGCCATATCGACCGCCGATCGCAAGCCGACTTCGGCCATGCGCATCACATTGACGATGCCTGTGGTGATGGGGCGCGAGGCGCCGGCCAACAATTGATCTTGCCCCGCAATCACCAGTCGGCCGTCGGGTAGAATCTCCAATTCGCATCCGCTCGAAGGATAACGTCCTGCCGGTAACCCCGCCAGCCCGGAGACGTCGCTTACAAGAATGCACCGCTCGGGTGTTTTCGCGCGGACGAATGTTTTCACCACCTCCGGCGGAAGATGTTGGCCGTCGACAATCAAACTGGCCATCAAACGATCTTCGGCCAATTGGTCCCAAAGATAATTGGGGTGCCGGCGCAGCATGCGATGAGCGCCGTTGCCAAGATGCGTGCTCAACGATGCGCCTGCATCGACAGCGGCGCTGATTTGATCGGACGTGGCACCCGTGTGCCCGATGGCAACGGTTACACCCGATGCAACCGCACGTGCGATGAAGTCGGGTGCCTCATCGAATTCGGGCGACATGGTCAGCAGTACGATATGACCATCGGCGGCGTCTTGAAGGCGCGAGAATTCGTCCCAGTTGGGCCGCCGACAGTGTTCGGCAGGATGGGCTCCGCGAGGGCCGTCTTCCTTGGAGAAATAGGGGCCTTCCAAGTGAATGCCCGGCACCATGCGACGCACATCGTCGAACTGCTCGATAGCCTGGGCAATTGTCCGCATGCCGTGCGACAGCACATCGAACGACTCGGTCGTTAGGGTCGGACAAACACGAACAACGCCGAATTGCTGATGCAGGCGAACGATGTCGGCCACTTTCTCGGGCGTTAACTGCAACGAGCTGAACTCTTGCCCGCCGTAGCCATTCACCTGAATGTCGAACCATCCTGGCGCTACCCAGCACGGCATCGGACTTGCCGCCCGGTTGTTGGTCTCCGGTGGCACCTCCGCGCCGGCGTCTAAGGGTTGACACTGTACGATGCGCCCGTCGTCGATCTCGAGACGAACCAATTGGCCTGTGTCATATCGCCGTGCAACTTGCTGCATAATCGTTATCCGTTGGTCTGCTATGGTGCGCGCACGTTGCGATCGGATGCTGCGCGACCTGATCAGGACATCATCAACTCGGTCCCAGAAGGAGCTTTTGCCGGTCCTGGTACAGGCCGCAAGAACACTGAATGCCTCGATACTGGATAAGTGCTCGGCCTCTGGCTGCGGAAACCTATTCGACACCTCGAAAATGGTAGCAATTCAGCGGAATAGTCAGTAGGCGGCGAAAGATACGCAAGAACCAATTCGTGTTTTCAGCGGCTTCGATCGTTGCGTATCGTTTTCGGATTGCCCGCCTTCCAACCGAAGACGCGACAATTTTAGACGGCTGAATCGTTGCCGAAAATGTTGCGGGCCGGTCTGATTTCGGCTGCTTTGGCACAACTCACGACTGCCCGGAGATTGCGCGAGCGGCACGTTCAAAAATAATATGCCGAGCTTCCAAACGCCACGCATGCATCACGAACTTGGACGTCTGCCGCAAAACGCCGAGCGCATGCAAAAAGCCCGAGCCGCCTGGGTGTGTGCAAACAGGCGACTCGGGCATGCGTTCCGCTGGTGTGCTTTTCGACCCCCCGATGATCGGCTTGAATGGCCGATCTTTCCGTGCTTACCAGCGGCTGTGGGTTCGAGCTGTTCCCCCTGAGGGCTGTACGATGACGGTCGATCGCCCAACCCCAACCCCTCGCCAGGCATAGGGATCCCAGGAATTCGACGCCCAATAGGGAGAATAGGTGCTTGTGAACGGTGAGGGCGAGGCCATGGGCCGCGCGGTCGACATGCCGAACCATTTTTGCGCGGCGAGCCGCCGCATGCGCTGCGCCGCCTTAAATTCAGCCTTTTTGCGGACCGCGACGCGAGGGTTCTCGTAACGCCGCAACTCTTGGAGATAGAACCACATTTCTGGAGTGGGTTTTACTTCTCCCGGCGAGATGCCAAGTTCGCTGTCGGGCGTCGCGCCCATCGGTTGCTGTGCCATCGCCGCCGTGGCGATTCCGATGACGAGCAGCCATGCCGAGAGTCCGATTCTCATGACTTCCGCTCCCCCGCGTGATGATGACCGAGACGTCGTGCGGCTCCGGCCGGCGATACGCGTACGAGTGCCATAGTGGCGTACTTGTATTATGTAGTGGCTTTCTTCGGCGACACGACTAGCCCCGCATCCGAACCAACTTCTGCGACAGTGTGGCCGCCTAGTTGCATGCCGGACAGAACAGTTGATCGGCAATTCGGGCAGTGCGGATTAGACCGATCCGGCAAAATTTGCCGATCAGGTGGCGAGATTGGCCGAAAAGCTGAACGGGCAGCGGGGTTGGGGCCCCCACTGAGGTCGATTGACCACTTCCAGGCGCGCGGGCGTAGGTGCTGTTGAGAATTGCGTTTGGGACTGGTTCGAGAGAACTAGCCAGCGCAACAAGATCGCGATATTCCAGGGCAAGCGATCTTTCCAGAAAACTCCAGCGGCCAGCGATCGGCTGACCAGCGCACTCGGGAACCGTGTGGTGTCCTCCGCCGATTGGCGAGTTGTCCGGCACGGCTTCGAATCAACCGCTGATACTGGGTCCGGTCGCCATCTACCACGAGCAGATACAAAAGCCCCGCCTGCTGCCAGGCCGATGCGGCATGCCCGCCCGTAGTGGTCATCGGACGGTCTGGAGGACGCTGTGGAAAGGGGGCCGTCATCCGCACGCGGGCCGCACGTCCGCGGAGCGACAAAACATAGAGCGTGGCCTTGTCCCATTGGTAGGCCACTCCTTCACGACCAAGCAGACCCGTAACACGATGCCAACGCAAAGCCCCGTCTCGAACCAGGAAATCGCTGAACGGATACTCCTCGGGCGGCGGAAATTCGTCAACCGAGTACCCCTGAGCT
>WGDQ01000158.1 GCA_015493185.1 Planctomycetaceae bacterium | reverse complement strand
GGGCCAGCAGGTCGACCGACCATCGATTGCGTTGGATCGTGGCAAGCCATCCTAGCTCACCCCCATGAAACTCATTGCTCGTATCGAAAATGTCCAGCCTCGACAACCGCGTACCCGCCTGGAACGGGGCCCCGATGAAATCAATCGCATCGGAAATCGCCAGCCCCTCACGCAATTTGAAGTAGCGATATCCGGCCAAGAAATTCAAACGCACAAAGGCGTTGAAGGGCGCCCAGGTGTCCATCCACATGAGCCGTCGCCAAGACACCCCGGCCGAGCGCACCTCGCTCGTTGTTTCGATATGGATGCTGCCCTGCAAATTGATATTTGGAAAGCCTGTTACCGTACACGATGGACAAGCAAGGATCGATGCATCCTGCTGAAGCAGTTCGATATTGAAAAACGGGCGTGCGAGAAAAGGACTGCCTGTCGATGCATCGAAGAAACCGTAGGATTCCTCATCGAGTGCGTAAAGGTCGAATTGCAGTCCTTCAAACTGCCCGATGCCGAATTCGATGCGTCCACCGTCGCGTGGGCCGTCGTTCACTTCTTGCTGGCCGAAAAGAACCTGCGTGGTCGATAGCCCCAGCACACCAATGTTGTCATCTGCGGTGCCCGGGGTGCTAGTGGTCACCAGTGCGGGCAGGTCATCGCCGTCTGTTTCCCAATAGAGATATTTCGTTCGCACCCAAACCGTCTGACTGCGAGGATAGGCCAGCCATAGATTGCCATAGCTCGGACTCTTGGCAGCCCATTGTTGCAACCGCGAACGCAAACCGCCGCTGCCCAATCCCAGCAAGCCAGTGCTCTCTTCGCAATCGGCACAGGCTCCGTTCGAACCGTCGGATACCGAAACTTCGCCTTCGTCTGTGGCAATGGGATCGAACCGGTCGTTCAACAATGCCGGAGCGTCGGTAACAGATACGCTGCCATCGTCCTGCACGGCAAGCGCAGCATGGTAGTGCGCAGCCGGTGTCAACGAGTGATTGGCCGTAGCAAAAACGACGTCTGAGGACGTTTGGTCGCTGACAGCGATCCAATCGTTCGGCTGTTCATCAGTGGCAAGTGCCTCCGCAAATTGAGAGCGGCTTTGCCCAGTTCGTGCTGCCCGGTGCCCATCAGCAGCATGCGTCGGCCTTGAAGCAACCCGCCGCGACGATCGGCGACGACTTGTATGGGCCTTTGCCGCGTGGCCGTGGTGGTGGTGCGACGCTATCCTGCGTTGGGAATGAGTGTGGCCTTTCGTCCCGGTGGCGGGGGCTGGCAAAGCGTCAGGCAGCTTCACGGTTGGCTTCCCAGGCACCGGCGGCGGTTGCAGTACATGTTGCAGAAATGACGAATCACCCTTGTCCCCCGTGCGTTTCGAATCTAGCGTCGTCGCGCATTCTAGCGTTGTCGGCAAACCGCTTTCCTGATCTGCCCGAGCAGACCGAATTGCGGGCCCCTCGATGCGACGAGGCCCTGCGTTCCCTTTCGCGACGTTTTTAGCCCCAGCCCCTTTCGCCGCCGATGTCGAGGCGCCCTGTGCCGTCGGCCTCGATTCGCCGACCGCCTCCGTAGCCGCCAAAGCAAGCCGCGGCTGCACTTCCGCTTCAGATGCCGTGCGTTCGGCTAAAGCATCTGCCCAATCCACAGACTCGCCCGCCGACAGCGGCTCTCGCCACCCAGCGAGCAAACAGCCCAACAGCAACACGGCGGAAACAGGCCAGATTCGATGGACCCCCAACATGCGACTCGCCTTCAAAAAATATCGGATGTGCCGGTTGTTCCTGAGATACGTATTGTGCCAACTGGAGAATCGGCGATTGTCTGCCCGTTTTTCCCGGAAAACAGGAATCACCCGAAGGCTTTGCGCAGATTGCCCCATCGACCGAATACTCTCAAGGCAAATACAGATGCGGCAGCTTAACACTTGGCCAACCGCAAAATCGGCCGTTTTCGGCAGACCTTCACCAGCGCCGAGCTTCGCTGGCGTCCAGTCGAGTCGGGGATGGCGTCACTTTCGAGGCAGCGGCAGCCCCACTTTTTCCATGCGAATGGTTGAATCAGCGTGCAAGCACGCGGTCGGGCCTTGCTGCTGGTTCTGCCGTCTCGCTTTGCCACCTTGGGAGCGGCGAAGTTGTGCGATACTGCCCGACAAACGCACCGGACTCCGACGAAGGCGGCGCTTGCAGTGGCAGGCGCCATGCGTTAGAACGCCGTCGCAGAAAGTCAGCCCCGCTCTCGGGAAATGCGGCCACATTCTTGACGGCTCGCGACATTCTGCCCAGCCGACGACGAGCGAACAAAGCCTCGCTCGGATGAGAGCCGACAACACACACTTCAGAACGCGTTTTTCCGGAAATCCAGCGAGATATGCCCCGAGTATTAATCGCTCCGAACATATTGCAAAACGTCGGGGGCCCATACCGAGATGTGCTTGAATCGGCCGGATTCGAGCTGATATACCCCGAATCGACTAAATTGCTGGCCACTCCCAAGGGGCTTCGCCAAACCCTGCTCGACCAGCAAATCGAAGCCGTTGTGGCGGGCATGGAGCCGTTTACCGAAGTCGTGATGGCCGACTCGCCCCTACGAGTTATTGCCCGGATGGGCGTTGGCTACGACGCGATTGACGTCGAGGCGGCCACGCGGCACGGCGTGGTCGTTACGATCACGCCCGGTACAAACGAACCCTCAGTAGCTGAGCAGATGCTGGCCCTGCTCCTGGCAGTCATGCGGGGCGTGGTCGTGCGGCAAGAACGCGAGGTGCGCACCGGGGTCTGGCGTCGGCAATCGCTGCCACGATTGGCTGGCAAAACGTTGGGGCTCGTGGGGCTAGGGCGTATCGGACGGGCCATCGTGCCCCGGGCGCTTGGCTTAGAAATGAAAGTGATCGCCTCGGACCCGGCAGCCGACGAGCAGTTCGCCCAACGCTATGGAGTACGGCTATGCACGTTCGAGGAACTTTTGCGCGAGGCAGATGTGGTAAGCCTTCACGCACCGGCCCTGCCGGAAACGGAGGACATGATCAACGCAACCACACTGGCCATGATGAAACCCGGCGCCGTACTGATCAACACCGCCCGTGGCTCGCTGGTAGACGAAGACGCCCTGGCCGAAGCGCTAAGAAGCGGCCACTTGCTAGGCGCTGGCTTGGACGTATTCAAAACCGAGCCGCTCCCGCTAGATAGCCCCCTGCTGGAACTCGATAACGTGGTGTTGGCTCCCCATATGGCCGGTCTCGACATCGAGTCGGAAATCGCCATGAGCCAACTGGCGGCCCAATGCATCGTCGATCTTTACCAAGGGCGTTGGCCCGCTTCCTGCATTGTTAACCGTGAGCTGGAAGCTGGCTGGAAGTGGCCCCGATCCTCACAGCCCTGAGCGTGCCAGCGCGGTCCCTAGACCATTACCCACGGCTCACAGCTAATCGGCCGAGCCAAGCGGCTTGGGTAGAGCGCAGACGTTCATCGCACGCCTGCGCGAAAGGGAGAGCCAGCGACCACGATTCAATCGGCCCGGAAACGGAAAAAACCGATTGGTCCTTCGCCGGCTTGGCTACGCCTGGAACGAGCTTCCGCAGCCACACGATTTCACAGCGTTGGGGTTGTCGAACGTGAAACCGCGTTTTTCGAGGCCGTCGTAAAAGTCGACCGTCGTACCGTCCAAGTACAACGAACTCTTCTTGTCGACCACCACAGTGATGCCGTGCTGCTCGTACTTGGAATCGGTCTTTTCGTCGTAATTGCGATCAAAACCCAGTGAGTACTGGAAGCCGCTGCATCCGCCACCCACGACCCCGACTCGCAAAACATGGCTCTCGTCGAGCTTTTGCTCGTCCATGATTCGCTTTACTTCCTGGGCGGCCTTTTCAGTCAGCGTGATGGCCATGATTCGAGATACTCCCTCTTTTATCGAGTTCTAGTGGTTTGTGCGCTGGCGTGTTGCCTTTTGCTTGCTGCTCAATACCCGCGAAGGTGACAGCAAACAAGAACGAACAACGAAGCGTGTCTCGATAAGACAGGCAATCGCTGTATGTATCCTCTCGCCCCATCTTCGCCTAAACACGCGGCGAGAAAGAAAACCTCCACCCTGTGCGGGTAACGCCATTTCCCGGCACGCGAACCGTCGAAACGGCATTCACGCACAGACAGTTGCGTAAATTATTATACGTTTCTCGCGTTGTCGGAAAGGGCAGGCCAGACGTTTTTTCGATTGCTTCAAGGTCGTTCGCTACGGCCAACCGGCCATTCAACACACTCCGCTCGGCAACGCCCATTCCAAAACAAAGTCCAGGCCGTACGTCGCATTTCCGGCGGGTTCGACGCGAAAGCATTGACGTAAACCCTGGTGCAGCCCCCACATTGTAGCTAGTCGGCGGGCTTCCCCCTCCGTTATCTATCTGGGGCCAAGGTTTTCAGACGCAGGGCCGGCCCTCAATCCTGTTTCGTCATGTGCAGCCGCATGCGCACACGTTGCAGCCGGCGTCAGAGATGCCAACAAAGTGCGGGGCGACGTGTGTCCCCCAGCATGGCCCGATGATCCATAATCGCGCGAGGCTGCTTCAATACGAAAACCACATCTCCGCTGTTTTCCGCATTGCCAGCATGTTGGGAACCTGCGGCTTCTGTCGGCATTCCCTCCGTGATATCACGCGTCGACGTACGTGCCCGTTGGTACGCGTCCCCAACGGAGCCACGTTCTTCGTCACCATCGGATCGAACGAGTCCGCCACAGGCGTCGTCCCGTAGTAACCCACCAATCGTTGCACACAGACAAGCGGCATCGGCTCCCTGGCAATCTCAGCCATGTCACAATCAGCAAGCGAGTTTACGGCACTCCGCCACCTTGCTGCGGACCGGCCGAACGTAGCTTTCGCAATCGGCCGACTGCCTCGGCAACTTCTTCAACAGCAACGTCGATGTGGGCATCCGTATTGAACCGTCCGATGCCAAACCGCAAGCTCGCCCGTGCACGGTCGTCAGAGAGGCCCAACGCGCGAAGTACGTGGCTAGGCTCAGGAGTGCTCGACGTGCAAGCGCTGCCCGAACTGACCGCGATCCGCCGCATGTTCATCATCAACGCCTCACCATCGACGTCGGGAAACCCCACGTTCAGATTGCCGGCCAAACGCAGGCCGGGATCGTCTAGCGCCGGCCCGTTCAGCGAGAGCCCTTCAACACGATGGCACAACTCGTTGAACAGTCGGTCGCGAAGTCGCCGCAGGCGTTCTGTTTCGCTCGGCAGCTCGTCGAGACACAGCTCGATCGCCTTGGCCAAACCAATGATGCCGGGCGTGTTCAGAGTTCCGCTTCTGAGCCCTCTTTCTTGCCCTCCTCCGTCAATCTGCGGCTCAAGCCGCACGGGCGGCGATCCGCGACGCACATAGAGCGCACCTACGCCTTTAGGAC
>WGDQ01000157.1 GCA_015493185.1 Planctomycetaceae bacterium | reverse complement strand
AAGCTGTCGGGCCGGTGGATCGGGCGACCGAGGCCTTGGAACTGATGCGTTTGCTTCGAAAGGCGTCTGATCTGCTTGGCGGTTTGTTTTTGTTTTAAGGCTTATTTTTGTTTGAAAGCGTTATTGATCTTTATTCGCGAACGTTCGATCGGCGGTGGTGGCCGCCCGGCGGATTCACGCGTTGGTTCGGCGCTGCTTAAGCGTTCAGGGCTTCGACGCCGCCGAGCACTTCGAGCAACTCGCCGGTGATGCGTGTTTGTCGGGCCCGGTTGTATTCCATGCTGAGCATGCGGATCATTTCGTCGGCGTTTTCGGTGGCGCGTTTCATGGCCACCATGCGGGCGATTTGCTCGCTGACCGCTGCATCGAGGAAGCACTTGAACAGCTTGACCTTGAAGCTGGTGGGCACGACCTCTTCGAGAATGCTTTCGGCCGACGGCAGGAACTCATACATCGAGTGGCCGGTGGCGGCCTCGGCATCCGACTGCTCGGACGGTGCGCCGGCGATCTCGGTAAGCGGCAGCAACGTTTCGACGGCCGGTGCCTGGCGCGAGGCGCTTATGAACTGCGTGTAGGCCACTTCGAGCCGGTCGATTCTGCCGGCCGCAAACTCGTCGAGGTAACGGCTGGCCAACAGGTCGACCTCGTCGAACGTGGGGCGATCCTCGAAATGGGTATAGGTTTCGTCGGGCTCGATGTTGCGGAAGCGGAAGGCGCCGATGCCACGCTTGCCGGAGACCTCGAGCACGACCTCGATGCCTTCTTGTCGGAGTTCGCCAAGCCGGTGCTGCGCGAGACGCTGCACCGAGGAGTTGTAGCCGCCGCACAAGCCGCGGTTTCCGGTGAGCACCAACAGCACAACGCGGCGCGTTTGTTCACGGGCTTCGAGCAGCGGGTGGCTCACTTCCAAACCACTGCGGGCCAGGTCGGCCACCAAAGCCGTGATGCGTTGGGTGTAGGCCGTGGCGGCTTCGGCGCGGTCCATGGCCCGCTTGAATCGCGCGGTGGCGATCAGCTCCATGGTGCGCGTGATCTTGCGGATGTTGCGTACCGCCTTGCGACGCTTGTCGAGTTGTCGGGGGCTGGCCATTGGCTACGCTGCTCCGCTGCTGGCGGGCGAATTCACATCGTCGTACTTGCTGGCAAATTGCTTTTGGTACTCGGCGATGGCCGCTTCGAGGGCGCTTTCCACCTCGGGGGTGACGTCGCCGGTGTCGACCAGCAATTGCCGGACATCGGCCTTTTGCTCACGCATGAAGGCCAGAAAGCCCTGTTCCCAGTCGTGTACGCGATTGACCGGGATGTGATCTAGGTGGCCACGGGTGCCGGCGTAGATGCTGAGCACCTGATCGTACACCTCCATGGGTTGATACTGCCCTTGCTTGAGCAGCTCGACCATGCGATAGCCGCGATCGAGCCGCGCCTGCGTGGCGGCATCCAGCTCAGTGCCGAGTTGGGCGAATGCCTCGAGTTCGCGGAAAGCAGCCAAGTCGAGTCGCAAACCGCCGGCCACCTTTTTCATGGCCTTGATCTGGGCGTTGCCGCCGACGCGCGAAACCGAAATGCCCACGTTCATGGCCGGACGCTGACCGGCGAAGAACAGGTCGGGCTGCAAATAAATCTGGCCGTCGGTGATGGAAATAACGTTGGTGGGAATGTAGGCCGAGACCTCGCCTTCGAGCGTTTCGATGATCGGCAGCGCGGTGAGCGATCCGCCGCCCAGGCGATCGTTGAGCTTGGCCGAACGCTCGAGCAGCCGGCTGTGGCAGTAGAAGACGTCGCCCGGGTAGGCTTCGCGTCCGGGCGGGCGACGCATGAGCAGCGACAACTGGCGATAGGCCACGGCCTGCTTGCTCAGGTCGTCGTAAACAACCAACGTGTGCTGGCCGTTGTACATGAAGTGTTCGGCCATCGCGCAACCGGCATAGGGTGCGATGTACTGCAAGGGGGCCGGATCAGAGGCCCCGGCGACAACCACCGTGGTGTAGTCCATCGCGCCATGCTTGCGCAACGCGTCGATCACGTTGGCGACGGTCGATTCTTTCTGACCTACGGCAACGTAGAAGCATTTTACGCCGGTGTCGCGCTGGTTGATGATGGCATCGACGGCAATGGCCGTTTTACCGGTTTTGCGGTCGCCAATGATCAGTTCGCGCTGCCCGCGACCGATGGGGGTCATCGAGTCGACGGCCTTGATGCCCGTTTGCAGCGGTTCTTTGACCGGCTGGCGATCGGCCACGCCAGGTGCGACGCTTTCGACGAGCCGGCTTTCGCTACTGATGACGGGGCCTTTTTCATCGAGCGGATTGCCGAGCGGATCGACCACGCGGCCGATGACGGCATCGCCCACGGGCACGCTGAGCAGCTTGCCCGTGGTGCGGACCTCGTCGCCCTCTTTCACCTCGAGAAAGTCGCCGAGGATGATGATACCCACGGAGTTTTCTTCGAGGTTGAATGCCAGGCCCGTCACACCGCTTTGGAACTCGACCATTTCGCCAGCCATCACGCCCGAAAGACCGTAAACGCGCGCAATGCCGTCGCCGGCCTCGAGCACGCGTCCGACCTCGCGGACGTCGATGCGCGATTCAAACTGTTCAATCTCCCGTTGTAGTACGGAAGTGATCTCGTCGGCTTTGAATCTCATGAACGCTCCTGTCGATCATTTGATTGCGGATTTGTTCCAACTGGGCGGAGATGCTGGCGTCGAGCACGCGGTCGCCCAAAGTGAGGACGATTCCGCCGATCAAATCGGGATCGGTCGTAGGTTGAAGACGCGGCTTCAGGTTCAGGGCTTCCTCGAGCCGCTCTCGGAGCCGCTGAGCCAACTGCTCGTCGAGCGGCACGGCCGTACGCACGCCGACCCGGGCAATGCCCCGCATCTCGTCGTACAGTTCGTGCATTGACTGGTGGATGGCACGCAGGCAGTCGAGCCGCCCGTGGGCCGAAAGCACCTTGAGAAAATTGAAGAACAGCGGCGAGAGCTGATCGCCCAACGTGCGTTGAAGGATGCCCACTTTTTCTTCGTGGGACAGGATGGCCGAGCTGAGCAGTTTTTCGAAGTCGGGGTGCGGGTCGATCACGTCGCGGATGAGTTCGTCGAACTCTTCGACGATCGGCTCCAACTGGTCCGTGTTCTGCGCCGCGCCGAGCAGTGCCTTGGCGTATACCTTGGCCACTTGCTGCACGACGGGGTCGAGAACCGGAGGATTCGAATTGGAGGGGCCGGTTTGCGACATCGAACGCGTTTTTCCCGGGGGTTATCGAAAAACAGGCACTGCACGCCGCGCTGCGGGCCATGGGCCGTATGTGGCGCAGCGGCAAAGGGCACGGCTGGACTTTTTCAGTTTTGCGAATTGGCGGGGAACCGCGCCAGCGATTCCTCGATCAACTTTTTGTGCCGCTCCGGATCGAGTTCGGCGTGGATGATTTTTCCGGCCAACTCGACGGCCAGCCGAGCACTGCGATCGGCCAGCTCTTTCAAAGCGGCCGACGTGGCCGTTTCGATCTCGCGGCGTGCGCGATCTTTGATGGCCTCGGCCTCCTCGTTGGCCTTGGCCAGAATGTCGCGCTGCGTCTGCTCGGCGTCGCGCCGGGCTTCGTCCAGAATGGCACGCACTTCGTCCTGAGCCGCGGCGAGCTTGCGCTCGTATTCGGCCAGATGACGCTTGGCCTCTTCGTTGCTTCGGCGGGCCGCCTCGATGTTTTCGGCGATCGTGCGCTCACGGCGATCGAGCGCCTCGGCCAGCGGTCCCCAGGCAAACTTGTACAACACGATCACCAGCAGCAGGAAAACCGCCGCCGTCCAGATGGCCAGGTCGGTTTGCCAGGTGAGCGGGCCGGCTGAAGCACCGTGCTCGCCGTGCTCACCGTTGCCGCCATGACCGTCGGATTCTTCGTGATTTGCCTGCTCGTCCGACGCGGCATGATGGTCGCCGTGTTCGGAGTCGGCATTGCCCTCGTGCTGGCCGTTCTCCGATGCGGCATGCGCCGCGTGCGACTCGCCGGAGGGCTGGTCGGCGGCGAGGACGAAGGCTGTGCTGCCCGAAGCACTCAACCAAAGCAGCAGCGCGGCCGCCAGGATCGAGCGCCGAAGCATTCCAGAATTGCTAAGCATCAGAGCCGCCTCGAATCGGATGTAGAAGACACGCTTGTCGAAGGCTTGCCCGAAATTCCACCACCACAGTTGCACACAGCAGTGGAACAGAGGTTGCCGAAGCCCGTCGACAATCCATTCAGATCAACGCGCGAATGAATCGAAACAACCAAATGCGGTCGCCACCGACCCGGCCACGGTTTGAAAGCAGTGCGGCCACGCCAAAGGCGAACGCCAGACACGGGGACTACACGATCAAGCAGATGATCAAGGCGAAAAACGTGACACCTTCGATCAGAGCGGCCGAGATGATCATGGCCGTTTGGATGTTGCCGGCAACTTCCGGCTGGCGGGCCATGCTTTCGACGGCGTAGGAACCGATGCGGCCAATGCCCAGGCCGGCACCGATGATGATCAGCCCAGCACCAAACGCACCACCCAGGTAGATGCTGAAGCCGTTCTGGCTGTTGGTTCCCGGGGCCTGTGCTTCTTGTGCCATGGCCGGCGCGGCGATCAACATCACGACGAAGCAGATCGCAAGAATCTTCACCAGTTTGTTCACTTCGTTTTTCTCCTTCATTTCGAGACGGGTTCTTCCCGGCACCGATTCAAAAGACCAACAACAGATTTCGTGTGGATCAACAGCGTTAGTGCGGATGAACGGCCATGCCGATGAACAGGGCCGCCAAGAACGCGAAAATATAGGCCTGCAAGAAGGCCACAAACAGTTCGAGCATGCTAAGCGCCATCGCGCCGAACAAACTGACCGGCGTAACGCCATACCAGATGGCCATGCCGGCGGTTTGAGCAATGAAGCCAACGATGACGGCCAGCACCACGTGACCGGCGAACATGTTGGCCAAAAGACGCACGGCCAACACCGTGTGTTTGATGAACAGCCCCATCACTTCGATGGCGAAGATCATGGGAACCAACAGGATGCTGAGCGGGCCGGGCAGGTCCATATGCGGCACCTGCGCTTTCCAGAATCCGACAGCCCCCAGCTTCTTCATACCCGAGCCGATCACGGTGAGCAGCGTGATTGCAGCCAGCGTGCCGGTGACGGCCAATGCCCCGGTGGGCGTGCCCATCCAGGGAATCATGCCCATCAGGTTGCAGAAGAGCACGAAGAAGAAAATGCTCCAGACGAAGGGCAGAAAGCTATCGGCGTCGTGCTTGCCGATTGCCGGGCGGGCCACTTCGTCGCGGAAAAACAGCAACATGGCCTCCCACATGTTCCAGAAGCGGCCTCGCACGGGGCCGTCGGGCCGCACCTTGCGGGCCAGTGGGATGAACACCGCACACACGAGCACGGCCGCCACGAGCTCGATGACCATGAACTTCGAGATGGCGAAGCCGGCCTCTTTCTCGTGCAGGTTTTTCAAGGTGCCGAAAGGCTGCGGGATGAGCACCTTGCCGGCCAGGTAGTTTTGGTATTGTTCGAGCGACCAATCGGGATGCGACTTCCGCAAAAACTCGGGCACGGCGTCGCGCGATTCGAAGCTAGGCGACCACAGCGCGCGAGGAACCTCGAAATAGTACGCGTCCTGCACGTGCTGTAGCAGATGTGCCGTATCGGCCATCGCTCTAACTCACCTTCAGCGCCTTGGATGAATTGGGAAGGCCGGCCAACGCCAGCGGAACCTCGACCAACAGGCCGACGAAATAGAAGGCGATAAGCCACACAAGGAAACCAGCCTCTAACAAGTGGGAACCGCTGAGCCGCACCGCGATGGCCGCCACCAACGGCAGGCTCATCCGCAGAGCCATGCCGAGAAGCACTTGGGCCACAGCCAGTTGGCCGCCGAGCCGCATGCCCTGAACCACCAGGGCCAACAGGCCGGAGATCAGGCAAACAGCGGCCGCCAGCGATTCGGCAAGCATGCCCGGGCGGTTGCCCATGCTGAGGGCGACCGGCAGCAGAACAAGCCACGCGACCAGAACCACACCGACGAGCACCCCACAGCGCGCTGCCAGGCGCTGACGCAGCCAGCGTGGAACGCCGTAAGGTATTGCCTCACTAGTGGGATGCAGAGTCACGTTGATTGCTCTTGTCTGCTTTGTCGGTCGGTTGCTTCGGCTCTTCTGGCCGGGTGGGGCGCTGGCCGCTGCGGGCGATTTTGGCAAGCTGCAAACCGCCCAAGGTCATGCCGAGACCAACGCCAAGCAGCGTGAAGACGATGCCGGTGCCGAGTTTTTGATCGATCCAGTGTCCCCCCAGCCCGGGCAGGGCCATTTCGAGGGCAATGGTCGTGATCTGGCTGACCCACTGCATGGCGATCGCCATTGGGGCCCGATCATCGCTCGGCCGTGTCACCGATTTGGCCTCGGGGGTAGGTGATTCGGTAGCGATGGAAGCTCAACTGGCTGAATCGTGGTCGACTCGGTCGGTTGGCCTCGTAAGAATCGCCGAAAACGCGGCCAGACTTGTTTGGGTTTTTGTTTTAAGTTGTTTTATTGTGTGTATTTGTGTTTGTTTTTGCCGGGGTCGTCGTGTGCTTGTTTCCGGCGGGTAAGAACGTCGGATCTCCTTTGGGAGCGGTCACTTTAGCCGTTGGTTTTCGGAGTGTCAACCGACCGGGAAGGTAATTCGTGTTTTTTTTCACAAAGTCGGAAAGTGGGGTGCAACCCTTTGCGACTGCGGGTGTTACATCTTGGGGGTGGTTGCTCGCATAGGGAAGCGTCTGTGTGTTTTTCGCACGTACCTGTCGGGCTCCTACCGTGCCGATGGCATCGGGCATTTTGCCGCCACCGCCGCGAGAATTCTTGGCATAATGAAACCGGCGTTCTTGTTTGTAAGTATTGTGGTATGGGTGGTTTGCGTTTTTCTGTCGAGTCGAGAGGACACACCAAAAGGGGGTTTGCTCGTTGCGTTTTGGCAACGTTTCGATTAGACTCGCATGTGGCGGTTATTGTGTCCGGTTGCTTCGTATAACGCGGTGGTCGAGGCACTGTAGCAGCCATGAGCCGGATCGCTCGCTAGTGGGGGATGCCTGCCAAACAAAAGCCAGCCTAGGGCGGGATGTTTGAAAGCCGGCTCAGACCCGACGACCGAAACAGTGGTGCCGGCAGTAATTGTCGGCCGCTGCCAGCGCAACGCAGCCAAAAACAGCCCGATGTGTCTCGTGAGGGCCGGCGATGGTGGTCTGAGACGAGGCAGTTGTGTCGGGTTGCCCGGAAGCGGTAGCGAAAAAACGAGTTTCGCCCGAGGTGGTCGGTGAACTGAGACGCCAGCCGCCGACGCACACCTGAAGAAAAAGATTTCCCGCCGAGTAGAGACCACGGAGAGGACCTCAGTTCACCGATCACCTCGGGCGAAACTCGTT
>WGDQ01000156.1 GCA_015493185.1 Planctomycetaceae bacterium | reverse complement strand
GGTGCAGCCAGCCGCGAGACAATAGGTCTGCAAAAAAAGGGGAGCCCATCTCCCACAACGTGGGAAGCCACACGTGGGAGATACCGCGATTTTTCAGCACGGCCGTTGCGCCGTTCTCTCCATTGGCAGGATCTATTTCGAAACACTATCGAGAACCGCTGTCATGGCCGTGTTGCTGTTGAAGTTCGTTGTGCTGGCAGCGCTGATCATCATCGCCGGGTCGTATCTTGCTCGCTACGCCGATGTGATTGGCGAACGCACCCCGCTGGGCCACACACTGGCCGGCTTGGTTCTATTGGCCATGGCCACCAGCCTGCCCGAGCTTACGGTGGATTGCAGCGCGGCTTGGATCGGCGCCCCCGATCTGGCAGTGGGCGATTTGTTTGGTAGCTCGCTGATGAACCTGCTGATTCTGGCGGTCTTGGATTTGGCCTTCTCGACCCGAGGTCCGTTGCTCTCGCGGATGGCGGCGGCGCACGCGCTATCGGCAATCATGAGCCTGGTGCTGACGGGCATCGCCATGTTGTTCTTGCTGTTGCGTGTCGATTGGGGGCTGCGGGTCGGACCGGGAACGCTGGCCATTGCGGTAACTTACCTGGCACTACTGCGGCTTGTGTACTTCGATCAGCAATACGCGATGGCCGAAACTCCGGCCGAGGGCCCCAAGAAACTTCGAGCTTCGCACAACCCGACGATTTCGCTGCGGCGGGCGATCGTGGGCTATGTGCTGTCCACCATTGTCGTGTTTGTCGTTGCCCCTTCGCTTGCCGATACAGCCGACCAGTTAGCCACGGTTAGCGGACTGGGGCGAACGTTCGTGGGAACCACGCTGGTTGCGCTCTCGACCTCGTTGCCCGAGGTGGTTACCACGATGGCCGCCCTACGGATGGGCAACGTTGATATGGCGGTCGGCAATATCTTCGGCAGCAACTCGTTCAACATGACGATCTTGTTTGCAACCGATCTGTTTTACGAGAAGCCGCTGCTCGCGAACGTCTCGCCAACGCATGCCGCGACGGCTGCCAGCGTGATGATCATCACCAGCGTGGCGACGGCCAGCCTGCTGTATCGGGCCGAGAAACGCTACTGGATTCTGGAGCCCGATGCGGCCTTGGTGTTGCTGCTGGTGCTGGGTGCTCTGGGCATGGTGTACTACCTGGGGTAAAAGCACCCGCGGTGGAACGGGGCACGCCTTCGGCATGGACAACACCGACGACCAACAAATACCAACTGCGACAAGGCGATGATGCGCGCGGCGTGGCTGACCGATCTGCATTTGAACTTTCTCGATTTCGCCGCCGTCGGCGCGTTTCTCGACCGCCTCGCCGCCAGTGGGGCCGACGTGCTGATCGTTAGCGGCGACATCACCGAATCGACCGAGCTGATTCCCGTGCTGCGCGAGTTCGAGCAGCGCTTGCAGCGCCCCGTCTATTTCGTGCTGGGCAACCACGACTATTACTTCTCGTCGATCGCCGAGCTTCGCCAACGCGTGGACCGCCTGTGCCGCCAGTCGACCTGGCTGCGATGGCTGAACGCCTGCGGCGTGGTGCGGCTGACCGACCGCGTGGGGCTGGTCGGACACGATGGCTGGGCCGACGGGCGGCTGGGCGACTACGAACGATCGCTGGTCCGCATGAACGATTGGCACCTGATCGAAGAATTCGCCTCACTCGATAAATCGTCACGCTGGCAGGTGCTGCAACAATTGGGCGACGAGGCGGCCAACCACATGCGCCGTTGGTTGCCCGAAGCGGTCGATCGCTTTGCCGAAACGTTGCTCGTAACCCACGTACCGCCGTTTCGCGGCGCCTGTTGGTACGAAGGCCGAATTTCCGACGACCAGTGGCTGCCGCATTTCGGTTCCAAAGCCATGGGCGACGCGATCCTTGAGGTGATGCGCGACCGACCGGAGCGGCGGTTGACCGTTTTGTGCGGCCACACCCACAGCCCGGGCGTTTACGAACCGCTCGACAACGTGGTGGTGTACACCGGCGGAGCCACGTACGGAGCACCCGAGATCCAGCGCATGCTGGAGCTGCCCTGATCGTCGCCAAAGCAGCCGACAAGCCCATCCGGCGAGCATCGCCACGCGGTCCGCCCGTGAGCGTGCGCTTCGCCTGCGAGTCGCGCAGTCTGCAAGGCATGTATCTCGCATCGCCACGCGGCTTCACTCATGCGTAAGCAAGTACGTAAGTTCACGGCATGCGTAGGTTCACCGCATTCATAAGCTGACACGGCTTGTGAGGCCACGCCTATTGGGAACCATCCCCGTTTGCGAGCCGGCGCACCGATTGCCAGGCAGCGCCGTTCGTCAGGCGGCGCTGTTTGCCAAGCAGCGCCGATTGGGGCAGTCGCGCCTTTTGTGAAATCAGGGCCCACGAAAGCATCGTGCGGTCGATACGATCGCGCCGCTCGGCGCACTGCCGCGTTGCGTGCTGCACGTTGCCTGTTGCAAATTGCGATTTGCGATTGAGGGGGCGGCGATGGCACGCCCCGCTCAGCGAGGCGAGAAACCGGCCCGTTTCATTTGGTTTGGGGCAACTGGGCCAGTTCATGAACCTTGCGGACGATCAGCTCCTCGACCTGTGGCGCCCAAACCGTGGGCAGGCCATAGTAAACCATGGCCCCACCGCCTTCGTAGCCGCCTTCGTTCAGCACGCGTCGCGAGGGAATGTAGGCCATCACATCGTTGGCATATGCGGCAACCCACGTGCCGGGGCCAAGCTCGCGTTTGAGCCGCAGTGCGAAATCCACCACGACCTCGCCCCCGAGAATGATGAATCGCACCTGTCGGCCAAGCTGCCAGAGTTGCACCGGATAGGGATACGTGGGGCTCAGGCTCCCGTCGCGGTCGATCTGCTCGAGCAATAGCTTCGCCCGGCTGGCGGTGTAGTGGTTCGACGATTGGGCCTCGCGCTCGATTTGCTCGCGTGTGGGCAGCTTGTCGAAGGGTAAATCGATTTCGGCATACGCCGTGCGCAGCGGCCCCTCGATGGGCACCATCGTGGCATCGAGCGCCCGCAACACCGACTGGGCCAGGCGGCGACCGTAGGCTTTGGCCAGTTCGACTCTTCGCCGTGGAATGGGGTTCTGGTCGGCGCCGCAGCCGGCCCAAAACAGGGCCGTCACACCGGGCAGCGCCTTTTCGATCTCCATCTGTGCGAAGCCGGGATAGTCGCCCGAATACAGATAAGAGTCGAGCACGGTCGCGTGGCAGGCATAACCGAATACAACGGCTCGCAAGCGATTTTCGCCATCGCGCACGGCGAGCACCGGCACATCGTGGTCGACCGGTCCGACAAGACGGCCTTCGGCCCGAAGTCGCGGCACCTCGGCCTCGCGGTTGTTGCGACGATTGACCGCCACGGTGCAGGTGTTGTAGGTCCAAGCCAACCGGCAAGGTTCCAGCGCGGCAAAGGCCCGCTTGGCCAGTTCGACCAACTGTGCTTCGAGCCGCGCCGTGTAACGGTCGACCTGCTGCCACTGGGCCTCGTCGAGTCGCCAGTACATGGCCCGCAGGTTCCGACCCACAACCGGACCGGTGTGCGTGTGCGACGTGCAAAGCGCGATGTCGGCCCGCTTCAGATCGTGCTGTTGGGCAATTTGCCGGCAAACACGGCCGGCCAACTCACGGTCGATGCCGACCAGGTCGAGCGTGATCAACAGTGCCCGGTGTCCTGCGGGATCTTCGAGCGCCAGGGCCTTTGCCCAAAGATCGGTAAGCTTGCCCTCGGCCACGTGATCGCGCGCGCCGTAACCCGACATCCACATCATTTCATCGGGCGTGATTTCAACCCGCGCAGTGCCGGCCTGCCAGCCGGCGGCCATCGGCTCGCCCCGGTCGGTTTCGTCTCCACGGGCCGGCTCGGCGGTCGTCGTGCCGAGCAGGCCCACCCCCACGGCCAGCGCGCCGGCTGTCAGAACACGCCCCACGACCAGCAACCACATCCGACGTTGCATGACGATGGCTCCCTAAGATGAAAAGTAGCGAACGAAAAAGAGTTCGACGATGCGGCAACGAATACGCTTTCGACGCGCCCGACCGCACGAACAGCAGGCCTCGGGTATCGAATGGCTCTTGCGTTGTCGTTCGGCCGCCCAGCCTGTCAGACGCCAGGCCGCCATGCGGCAAAGCTGTCAAGTCGCCAGACCACAAGGTCACCGGCGGTCGAGCAGCCAAACCGCGAGACGGGTCCGACCGCGGCACCGGCTGACTGTGAGGCTCTCAAGTTTTTCAGCTTATCAGCGAATCGAGGTCAAATACGCGATCAGGTCGGCAAGGGCCTGTGGATCGATTTCTTTTTCCAAGCCCTCGGGCATGAGCGACAAACCGGTGCTTTGCAACTCGTCGATGTCGATACGCAGAACCGTGTCGCTTTGGTCTTCGGCCCGTTTCAGGGTGATGCTGGTCGCTGTTTCGGCGGCGATCATGCCGGTGAGCGTTCGGCCGTCGGTGGTGACCAGTGCGTAGTTGATGTATTGCGGGTTCACCTCGCGGTTGGGATCGAGCACGTTCACCAGAATGGCCTCGGCACCGCGGTTCTGGATCGTCGCCAGGTTGGGTCCGATTTCGTGGCCGAATCCTTCCAGTTTATGACAGGCAGCACACACCTTGCGAAACACCTGACGTCCGCGCTGCGGATCGCCGGCCATCTTCAACGCGGGTCGATACGCCTCGACCACATCGCGACGACGCCCGACGTTGGCCTTTTCGAGCAACTGCCGGGCGCGCCGCGCGATTTCGGCATCGCTGCTGTTGGCCAGTAGTTTGAGCCGCGCGATGCCGACATCGGCCAATGCCAGTTCGCCGTGCTCCAGCGCATCGAGCACCCGCGGCAGCCGCTCGGGCCGCGAGAACAGGGCTTCGGCCGCCTGCGAACGCAGCTTGGGGCTGAAGCCGCTCCAGGCGTCGATCAACAGCGAAGCCACCTGCGGATTGTCGAAATGATCGAGCGCCGCGATGGCCGCCAGTTGCAAGGGCTGCGGTTGTTGTTGCTGCAATAGCGGCGCGACCACATCGCGAACCCGTGCGAAGTCGGCGATCGCCAGCGAACGAATGGCGGCCACGCGCTGCGGCACGGGCTGTTGTTCATCGGCGGCGATTCGGCAGGCGCGGTCCACCAGTTCATGAAGCATGGCCGAGGCCTTTTTGCCCGAAGCCACGCTTTTGGCCAGCGGGCTGCCTTGCTTGGAAAGCCCCGCGGCAAGCCGTCCCAAGAGCGGTTGGGCAAGTTTGGGTTGCCGGGTCGCCAGCGTTTCAATGCTCGCCAGCGCACTGGCCACTTCGTCTGGCTGCGCTTGGGCGGCGATCTGGTCGACCAACTCCGAGAGCAGTTGTCGCCCGCCCGCGGTGCCAACAAACTTGGCGTCGGCTGCCAGCAGGGCCAAGGCGTCGCCCGCGCCTGCGGCCAACGAGCTTCGCACGGCCAAACGAATCCAGCGATCGTTGGGATCGCGCTGCACGATGCGCACCAGCGCCTGGTTGCGTGCCCGGCTGGCATCCAGCTCGCCCAGGCTGAACGCCAATTGGTAGCGCACGCGAATGTCGGGATCGTCGACCAGTTGATACAACCTGGCTCGCAGCGTAGACGACTGCGGAGCGATTTTTTCCGCCAACCGCACGGCATGTTCCCGCACGCGGGGGTGTGCATCGTCCAGCGCGCCGAGCAACACGGCTTCGTTCAAGGCGGCCAGTGCGTCGAGCGCGTAAAGCGCGTGCATGCGGGCGCGTGGTTCTTTCGACTGCGCTACCAGCGCACGCAGCGGGGGCACGGCCGAGCGGTCTTGTCGCTCGTACAACAACCGGCCCGCCGTGTCGCGATGCCAACCGTTGGGATGCTCCAGAAGCGCAACCAACTCTTCGGTACGGGCCTGACTCAAACGGACCGGTTTCGGCGTGCTGAAATGCTCGGGCACGATGCGATAGATGCGTCCGCGATCTCGCCCGCTGGTCAGGTCGAGGTGCCGTTTGATCACCGGCGGCAAACTGGCCGGGTGCTCAATCACCTCGCGATAAACGTCGAGCACGTAGAGCGTGCCATCCGGTGCGTTGGCGAATTGGGCCGGTCGAAACCAGATGTCGCGCGAGGCGAGAAACTCGCGCCCTTTGTCGGCCCGATGGGCGATCAGCCCCACACCGTCGGGCACGAGAACTTTGCGATGCACGATGTTGCTGCCCACGTCGCCGATGAACGCATTGCCGTGAAATTCGGCCGGCCAGGCGTTTCCGCGGTAAATCGTCACGCCGGTTGAGCCGGTGAAGTAGCCTGCCGCCCGACCGCCTCCTTCCACGGGGCCCTTGACAATGCCCTTGACGCGCAGTCGCGTGCGGACGATGCGCCACGGCTCGACCGGACTGATGCGAAACACCTCGGCTTGCGGACCGTCGCTGGCAATGCTGCGCCGTGCCGAGGGGGCCGGCAGATACGGATTTCGTGCGATGTAGCGATCTTCGAACATCACGAGCTGAATGTGATCGCTGTTCGAGCAGACGAACTTGCGTCCCCAATCGTCGAAACACATGCCGTGCTGCGCCCCGCCGCTGGTGGGCACCAACTCGAGCGTGCGCGGATCGAAGGCGAAATCGCGGCCTCGCAGCGAAACGGGTTTGGCATCGGGCTGATCGGCCCGACGCACCGCACCGCCCGAGCTGCTCGTGGCGCCGTGAATGCGATGGTCCAGCCCCCAACGAAACGAGTTGAGCAGCCCCTGCACGTTGCTGTGCCCAAAACCGGTGAATATGGTGCGCCGCTCGTCGGCAACGCCGTCGCCGTCGGTATCTTTGGCGTACAAGATGTCGGGCGCCGCACCGACAAACACACCGCCGTCGTAGCAGATGACTGCCGTGGGCCAACTCAGCCCATCGAGAAACACCGTGTCGCGATCGAAGCGGCCGTCGCCGTCGGTATCGGTGAGCAATCGCACCCGGCCGAGCCGATCGTCGGGGTGTTCGGCGTAGCCTCGCATTTCCACCACATACAGCCGCCCATCTTCATCGAACGACACGGCCACCGGATCAACAACCCGCGGTTCGCAGGCGACCAGTTCAACGCGAAAACCCTCGTGCACCTGAAACGTGGCCAGGGCCTTGTCCGGCTCGGTGGGAGGAATGCGCGGCAGCTCGGCCGAATAGTCGCGATCGACCGAGTCTTCAATATCGTCCGCGTTCACCGCCGAACGCTTCGTGTCGCCGCCGCGGTCGGCCTCGCGACCGTCGACCGACGCAGCACCGACAAAAGC
>WGDQ01000155.1 GCA_015493185.1 Planctomycetaceae bacterium | reverse complement strand
GTGTCGAAGCCTATCGCAGCTCGCCAGTCGGGTCAACGTGCGTTCGCCGCCCCTTTTTTCCCTTTTGTCCTAGCTCGCCCATGCCCCGGCGTCAGCCTGTTTTTCTCGCCGTCTGTCGAACGCCGCTTGTTTCACGCCAGCGGTTTCGCGCAGTCGACCACAGAGCAATGGTCGCGATGGCCTCGCAAGACCCGTCGGACCTAGCGATCACGCCTTCATCCCAGGCGGAGCAGGGCAGGGCAGGAGGGCGGGGGCATCCTCTTTGTCTTTGTCCGCATGTGCTGTCACGATTGACCAATCGCGGTAAGTAGCCCGCTTCGAAGCGAAGGCATAGAAGCGGCGCCGCCCACGGCGGCCACTTCCGCCGCGCGCGTGCAAACTGCCGACCTGCGGCGGCTTATTCTTCACTGCGTTTGCCGGGCGCGTGCGCAAGAGTTCGGCCGCAAGGTGGTCGCATGTTTGCGGCAACGTTTTCGCGGCACCATCGTTCTGAGAAAGAGAAAGAGGAAGAGAAGAAAAAGGTGAAACGACAAAAGACAATTGTCGCGAGCCACGCCTTGGCAGCAGGGGCCGGCTTGCTCTCCAGAAACGAAGCAAGCCCGTGGGGTTGAACGAGAAACCCCACGGGCTTGCGCGAAAACCAGCGCGAACTTGAATTTCGCCGTGGCCCTTTCGGGCGACCGCGACGTGAACGTTACGCGCTCTTGTGTTTCGGCTCCGGCATCGGAAACAGCGCTTCGCGCCCCTCGACAATGCCGTCTGTAATCAAGTATCGGCCGCCGGGTCCCTGTTCCGGCAGGTCATACATGATATCGAGCATGATTTCCTCAACGATTGCCCGCAGGCCACGTGCTCCGGTATCTTTGGCCTTCGCTTTTTCAGCAATCGCTTCCAGGGCTTTATCGGTAAATTGGAGCTCGCAGTCCTCCATTTCAAACAGTTTTTGATACTGCTTGACCAGCGCGTTGCGGGGCTCGGTCAATACGCGAACCAAATCGCCCGTGGCCAGCGGCGTCAGCGCCGTGAGCACCGGCAAGCGGCCCACCAACTCCGGAATCAGACCAAACTCCAGCAGGTCGTCGCTAGTCAGCGAAGGCAGCAGCGCCGACAAATCATCTTCGGTATGCACGGGCTGCTCACTTTGCCCGAAACCGATCGAACGGCGTCCCAACCGCTTGCCGATGATCTTTTCGATACCCACAAACGTGCCGCCGCAGATGAACAGGATGTTGCTCGTGTCCATCTGAATGTACTGCTGCTCGGGATGCTTACGCCCCCCCTGTGGCGGAACGTTGGCCGTTGTGCCTTCCAGCATTTTCAGCAGCGCTTGCTGCACGCCTTCGCCCGAGACATCGCGCGTGATCGACACGTTCTGGCTCGTTTTGCCGATCTTGTCGATTTCGTCGATATAAAGAATGCCGCGCTGCGCGGCTTCGATGTCGAAATCGGCCGCGTGCAGCAACTTGAGCAACAAGTTCTCGACGTCTTCACCCACGTAGCCCGCTTCGGTCAGCGTCGTGGCGTCGCCAATGGCGAACGGCACGTCGAGAATGCGCGCCAGCGTTTGCGCGAGCAACGTTTTACCGCAGCCGGTCGGACCGACCAGGAGAATGTTCGACTTGTCGATCTCCACGTCCGAGCCGTCGCTGTCGAGCATCAGCCGCTTGTAATGGCTGTGTACGGCCACGGCCAGCACGCGCTTGGCCCGATGCTGGCCAATCACGTACTCATCAAGCTGTTCAACAATTTCGCGCGGCGTGGGAACCCGTGTGAAAAGCTGCTTGGTCGTGCCGCGGCGTCGGCGTTCTTGCTCCAGAATCGACTGGCATAGCTCGATGCACTCGCCGCAGATGTACACGTCGCCGGGGCCTTCTACCAAAGGTCCAACGTCGCGATAGCTCTTCCGGCAGAACGAACAGAAGGCATTCTTCTTCGTGGTTCCACCACCCCGGCGTCCTCCGTTCACATCACCTGAGGGCATTCTTACTCCTTTCAGCCAGACCGCGGTGCCAGCTTCGTGTGGCGGTGCCGTCGGTTCGTTGTCACGGTGTCGAGCTCGAGTGGCCAGATGACGTGATGTCCAGTCGGCCAGGGGCCATCCTTGTCCGCGTTCTTCGAGCGATTCGGGTCAGTTAACTTCGGAAAGCTTTGCAAGCGACCTTTTCAGCAGCGACTTCCACAAGCACCGCAAAAACGCTGCCACCCGGCGGCAAAAGCTCCGGCCTCGCCGGCCGGCCTGCCGCGTCGTCGGCTGCGCGAACAACAACGAGCGAACAAGAGGGTTACTACGAACGAGAGTTACTATTCGTCGGCTACCATCGGGCAGCCCCTTGCTCCGTTCGTTGTGCGCGGTGCATCGCAGGAAGAATCGGTCGAACTGGTGTTTCCCTTCGCGCCCAGTGTCGTAGTCTTAACCTGCTTGGTCGTTACCGTTTAACTCTTGCTTGAGCCGCTGGCTCAACATGCTCTTTATTTCTCGGAATTCCTCGTCGTCGAGCTTACCCTGCGCGTGCATTTCCCGAAAATTGCTGATCAGTTCGCTGGCTGTCGGACCGGTCTCGCGCATGGACTGGCGTACGCGCAAGATGACGTAAATGCCAACCGCAATGAGCGCAGCGAGTACAGCGAACAGAATGATCGCATGCGCCGCGGGAGACTGGAGAAACTCTGCCATGAAGACCCTGTCGCGCGACGGCCAGCGGTGCCTGAATTGCCCGACCATTCCAGTCTGCTCATTATGCCCATTGGAAATCTTCCCGTCCAGCATTGCATGCAGCATGCCGTTTCATGCTGTCACGGCTCGGTTGCACGATTCAGGATCTCAGCTCAGGATCACAACGCGGTTTTTCCGGTGGTTTTCCCCCAGCGGGCCGCCCGAATTCGGCGTTTGCGAACACGCCGCAACCTTTGTGCCGTCTCAAGCTGCTTTTGACACCCGCCTGCTCCCGTCTTACAGTCAACCGACGCCGAGCCCCCTGCGGCGCCGGCAGTTGCTGGTCCGATTGGTGTTTCACTCGCCCCCCCGACTCTCAAGCCGGCACGCGATGTGTCACACAGGCGTCGTGCGCTGACGGTGCTTTTGAATAAAAGCCGCCCGGCAGCGTATTGAACCCCCAATCGCGCGGTCGGTCGTGTTTTCAAAAAAACGCACGACCTTCAAAAACAACCTCGACGGCAGGCCATCGTCGTCTGGCCGCACATCTGCTACGGCCCATGGTGCCCTGATGTTCACCCTGTACTGATCCGACTTGCTCTTTTTGGGGTTCCTGTGCCCCTTCGGTTTTCGCTCAACTTTGTCCCGCAGTTTTCCCAAGCCCCCTCAACTCAGCCATGCCAGCAAGCAATCAACCACCTGCCTCGCAGCGTGCCGACAACGATCCACTCCAACGATTGCTCGATACCGTGTTGGTGGCGGTCGTCCGCTCACCGGATGATGCCTGCCTGGTCGATGTGGCCGAAGCCCTGGTGGCCGGCGGAATCGATGCAATCGAAATCACCTTCACCGTGCCCCGAGCACCGCAGGTGTTGCAGCGTGTGGCCGACCGCTTGGGCGATTCGGTGCTGCTCGGGGCCGGCACGGTGCTCGATGCGGAAACGGCCCGCGCGGCGATTCTGGCCGGTGCCCGCTTTGTCGTCTCTCCGGTCGTGGCGCCCGAGGTGGTTGCCATGGCCCGCCGCTACGCATGCCCGGCAATGGCCGGTGCGCTGACGCCCACCGAGGTGTTTCAAGCCTGGCAGGCGGGCTCCGACATCGTGAAGGTGTTTCCGGCCAATATCGGCGGCCCTGGCTATTTGAAGGCCCTGCACGGTCCGCTGCCGCAAATTCGCCTGATGCCCACCGGCGGGGTCGATCTGAATACAGCGACCGCTTTCCTCGAGTCGGGCGCATGCGCGCTCGGCGTGGGCACGGCGTTGGTTTCTCAGCAAATTCTTGCCGACCGCCGCTGGGACGAACTCACTGAGCGCGCCCGACAGTACCGAGAGATCGTGCGCCGTTTTCGCAGCGAATCCGGTGCCTGACAACCTTTCCGCTTTTCTACGAAATGCCGCCGCATTTCGATTCGAATTCATCGGTGCGTCGCCCCGGCGTTTTTTCCCGTGGCCTTTCCTCATCGCCTTTCCTCGTCGCCTCGTGCGTCATCGACCCGTGCGTTGGAAGGCTCGCACCCAGGCGCGTCTCCAACAGTTGTGTGTGCGTGTTTCGAAATAGGTTGAGCGAGAGGGTTGCCCCATCTGCCAGGCAACCGGCTTTCTCAGCCAGCAGAAGCTGAAACGTCCCAGCCGATCGCTCGTCTTCGGCAGCGGCACAAGGCAACCCGATTTCTCGCTCAACGGAAGTTGAAACCGCAACCCGGGCAAGCACTCCCGCAGGCCAACCAGACCCATCGGGGGCAAATCCGACGGCACCTCGACATTTGCCCCGCCGCCGCGCCGACGAACTTCCGGTCGCTTGCGGACGGAATCGGCTCTTCCACATGCTTGCCAAACCGAGAGCCGCCAGCCTGCCCATCTCTCCACGTTGCATGCCGCGGGCCGCATTGCCGCTCAAGCCGCAGAATCCGCAGCACCGATACCACTTGATGAAGCGCTACCCCCCCGCACGACGCGCTGTGTGCCGGCGCGGTTGCGAACGCCACTGCTCCGGCAAGCCAACCTCGCCCCAAAACTTCTAAACGCGACATTGCGAGAACACAAAACCACGATGATTCGGCAAATTGGCGGAAGTGGCCGAGGTGAACGTCGTAGCATCGTCCGATGCGCAAGCCGCGCTGCCCGCGCGCTTGCCGGGGCGCTGCTGCTGTTGTTGTCGGCTCATGCGATGGTTTCTGCCCCTGCGATTGCCGGCAACGCGGCATCTGTCAACCCCTCAGAGCCCATCTACACCAACCAGCCCACGTTCGCCATCCCGTTCCACATCGAGCGCCCCGGCCCCGGCGACCCGCAGCCGCTTGAAGTCCAGCTTCACGTTTCCACCGATCGTGGTACCACGTGGCAGCGGAGCGGCCGTGTCGAGCCGGGGGCAAACCGCTTTCTCTTTCATGCTCCCAAAGACGGCGAATACTGGTTCTTCGTCCGCACGCTCGATCGCTTCGGCCGTTTGCTGCCCGACCGTCCGGCCTCGCCCGAGCTGCGCGTGGTGGTCGACACCGCCGCGCCGCAAATCGAGCTCACCGCCCGCCGTCACTATGGCCGCAAAGTCACGGCCGAGTGGCGCATTCTCGAACCCCACATCGCGCCCGGCAGCCTGACGCTGCAAACCCGACCGTTATCCGAAACGGATGAGACCGCCACGTGGCAAGCGGTCGCCATTCAGCCCGAGCCGCCCGATCCCGCGCAAACCGTTCACACCGGTCGCGTAAGCTGGTGGACGCGCGAAAGCGGTCCGCTGCTCGTACGACTAACCGTTGAAGATCGGGCCGGCAATCGCAGCGCTCGCCAGGTGCGCGTCGAAGCCGCCTCGTTCGACCGCTACGCTCGACAGTTGCCCACCATGCCCACCATTGGTTCTTCCACCACGGGCTCCACCACGAGTTCCACCACCGCACCATCGCCCGCGGCATCATCCGACCCTTCGGCGGCACGCTTTCCCGACACCGCATCTACGGCATCCAAGGCAACACAGCAACCAACTAGCCGGCCCTCCCCGCACGCCGCACCAACGACAGCCGACAGCCCGCTCGCCACATCGGCCGCAACAGCCCCGACTTCAGAGCAGCCACCCGAACCAAGCGCAACCTCCACCTCTTCGTCAATCAGC